>JACQNY010000031.1 GCA_016202795.1 Candidatus Aenigmatarchaeota archaeon | reverse complement strand
GTTTTAGAGGTTAGGAAGTCCGTCATTGTCTCGCGCAATGGCGATGTTCTACAGGGATTCCGGACCCTGATCCAAAAAAGATAAACACGGAAAGAAACAGGCTCTTAAACCTGAATTTGTTAAATTGAGAAAAGGAGAAACAAACAATGAAGAAGTTTAGAATGAATCAATCAGGTTTTACGCTGATTGAATTATTGGTGGTTATTATCATCGTCGCCGTTTTGGCGGCTGTGGGTTTGCCTCTGTTGCAAGGCAATATTGCGCGTGCAAGACTCTCTGAAGTGGATGCTTCGCTTGGTACAATCCGCACGAATTTGCGGGCCTATCTCGCCGAGTTCGGAAAGTATCCGGATATTACCGCCGGTAGTGCTGTAGTTGGAAAGGTTGCCGGTGTAAGCAAAGGGGATTTGACCGGCCGATGGTGGGATGACGATGATTTCAAGATCACGTCATCTTCTACTCCAACTGCCACAGCACTTTCCGGTCCGTACTGTATTGCGGTAAAGGGAGATGGTGATACAGGCAATGCCGTTGATATAGCACCGAAAGCGGCTCAAGTGAAAGATGTCTTGCGGGCAATGGATCAGGATGGAAATATCTACCTTGAAGATAATTGTACTGAATCGACTACTAACAAAATAATTAACTAACGCTGAGGTCCGTTGGTTTTTTATGGAAACAAATGTCATGAACGAGTTTTTCCCTCTCCCTTTGGGAGAGGGCTAGGGTGAGGGAAATAGACTCCTCGTTCACCCTCATCCCAACCTTCTTCCTCAGAGAGGGAGAAGGAAAAGTCAAGCATAGACAGACCTCCGATTAGAAAGGAGTTCGGTTCATTCCTTATGATAAATGGAAACCGGGGTGTGAGCCTGATTGAGGTTCTCGTGGGGCTTGTGATCGTCACAGTGGCGACAATCGGCGCGCTTAGTTTTTTCTCGCGCGGCGTCGGCGGTATTGGAAAAGAAGGGAATCGCCGGGCCGCTTTAGAGCAGGCCCGTGCCCGGCTTGAACAGTTGATGGCCGCCCCGATTACTCAAGTCGAGCCGTCTATCAATGGAACGCTGACTCCCGATAATCAACCGAAGTATTGGATCTCATGTGCGAACGGCTCTTGCACGAGAACTGCTAGTTACGCTTCAGAAACAGTTTCGGTGGATGATCTTCCGAATCAACGGATCGAAAGTACGGTGCAGTGGAAGGATGATTCAACTGCGGATACAACGGACCCTGACACCTTGGAACTCACCGCAAGGGTTTGGTTTACCTCGAACTTGGTCGACGATGATTCGAACCGAGTTTATTTGAAAACTTTGCGCAGCCCATAGAAAATGAACCATATGTTATACGTTAAACATTTAACATTGCGTGGTGGTGAGACGGGATTCTCGCTTATTGAGCTCCTGATTACCATGATTATCACTTCCATCGCTTTTTTTGGGCTCGCCATGCCCTTTATCGCGGAACGATCTTCATGGGGTTCCGGAAAACGCCTGAGTGAAGCCCAGCGGGATGCCCAAATGATTACCCGCGCGATTGCCCGCGTTGCCCGGGAAAGCAACGATTATAGTTTTCCTATTAATAATCCAGGTCATGTAAAGATTACTTTTGCAACGCCTTGCGGTAACCTTTCCTTTGAAGGAGGGGAGTCATTTAATAACGGTCAGTTGCATCGGCTTGACGAATGTGTCAGCCCTACTGGAACTGCTGTATTGATTGATGGCGTGAGAAGCCGGGTGAGCGAATTTGCACCGACAACTATTGTAGCAAAAAAATTGGTCAGAATTCGATTGAATATAGCACATAAGAATATATCAAGCTTTACAAACGAGCCCGAGAGAAATGAAATTTTGAATACGGATATTTTTTTGCGCAACAATGCAACTTAAAAAGATAGTTTTATGAAACAGAGATCGGATGAACGGGGAACGGTTCTCATACTTGCCATACTTTTAGTGATCGTCTTGAGTATGAGCGGAGCAAGTTTCCTCCATCTCCATTTTCTGGAAATGCGCATGGCCACGAACGAAGTCTCAAATCATGCGGGGTTTTATCTTGCCAACACCGGCATCGAGCGAGCTCGTGAAACGTTTAAACTTCCGAACGGCCAAACAAATTGGTCAAAAGTCTTAGACGGAACTTATGACAGCCTCGACGACGCTGACACCGCCCCTGATTATCCCGCTGATTCGTCACCTGTTTTTTGCCCTACATGTCTTTGCGGGCCAAATTCGGCAAATGGTTGCGTCATTCCTTCTTTTCAAACGACTGCTAAAAATCCGGCCTTTGCGGCCGATGGAGATCCTGTCACTTCATCCACAGACACCCCTCTTGCCGGAATATTCTTTAACAGCTTATATAGTGTACGTGCATTCAATAATGACGGGACCGGTGATTTAGGAACGACAGACGGCGATCAGAAGATGACCATTCGGGCTCTTGGGAATGTCCGCGGCGAACAGAAGCTTATCGAAGCAACGATCATAGCAGGTGTGAAAGATAACCTCATTACTTGCGGCGATCCAGTTTGTCCTGAAAAAGCAAAAACCGGTCATAAAGCTGACTGTGATGAAACAACAACTCCGAAGTGTTCGGCTATCGAAGGGCATGAACCGGCAACCAGCCTTCTTCCCACGCTTGATCATCCTTTAACAGACTCAAACAATTACTATCGAAATGTTAACAATTTTAACAATCCCCCCGAACCCCTCGAAAGCTTAAGCTTAATAAACCGTACTCCTATTCCTCTGCCATGCCCGGCAACGGGAAAAAAGGAGGTCGATTTGAATTCCCTCCAGAACAATAGTTACTATTTTATCAATTGCGACGTTACTGTCCAAGGAGCTCCTGGAGTTACATATGACAATATAGTTATTTTTAGCACAGGAAATGTCTCAGTAACATCAGGTAATGCTTTAACCCATGCAATCATTATTGGAACAACCGGTGTCCAGTTCAACGGAAACGGCGAACTTCACGCACCGCGTCCTTATCCCGCGGTGATCTCACAGGGCAATGTTAGTAATTCCAGCGGCAGTGCGACTGTATATGGTAACATTTACGCATCGGCACCGCCTCCGGGAACAGCGATAGTCGAAGTTAACCCTGTTTCAGTGTACGGACTTGTCTATGGCGATCGGGTACAAATTCAAGGTTCGAGCATTTATTCGGATGAGAACAATATAGAATATTATCAACAGATGCCGGGCTTTATCTATTCCAGAAACCAGCAAACAACGAATGTTGTCGCAGGGACGTGGAAGGAAATTCAATGACC
>JACQNY010000033.1 GCA_016202795.1 Candidatus Aenigmatarchaeota archaeon | reverse complement strand
GTCTAAAGACCGCAGTATTCTCGCATGAATGCAGCGTATTATAAACGACCTAAAGGTCGTAGTATTAGACTGCATTCATTGCAATAAAAATACCTATAAGAAAGTTTTTGTTTTTATGATTGTATGGATGAGGTCCAATCATATTTTTGGCTGGGGTTTGGATTTATGGCAGCTTTCTATGCAGCGTATTTTGCTGCACTAGCAGGCGTACAAACATATCGAAACCAAGGAATACGACTAAGGCAGGATTATGATATGCTCTGATATAACCCACGTCTAATGCTGTATGAAGTTGCTTCGCAACTTCGGTCTGCCCGTGGGTTTCTGTGAGCATAGCATCCAGAATGCATTGTTTGCATGAACAAAGTCGTGTGTTTTCAATGCATTCTCGGATAAACAAGAATTTGGCTTCGAACCACCGCTATACCTTTCAAGAAGAGAAATCAGAAACCAGCTTGCTGTACGCAGGCACACGCGCGATGCAGTCAAATCAGAGTGACGTCTCCTGCCTCTACGGATCCGACGCCCTCTATTTCGCGTATCCTTTCCTCAGCGTCGCTTGCCCCGACCTTATCGTCGAAAATTAGCAGGACCTCCAGCATTACTAAGCCGAATGCGACAGGCTTCTCAACTATCTGCTTCACATCAGCCGCGGACTTTATTTTTTCCTTCAGCTCTTCCAAATCAATGTCCGTGCTTTCCGGCATTACTCGCAGCGTAAGAGCGACCTGACCCATTACAAATCCCTTTCTTCGAAAGAAAGGTCTTTGTATGCCCCAAAGAACTTATTACTAATGTGGTTCGTTGTCACTCACAAATCCCTTTCTTTTATTTTGTTTAAGGCCCCCTGAAGCCGCAGGCAGGGCATACATATACGTTGCTCTTTAGCCTGCAGCGCTTGCATCGCACTATCTCGCTTTTCAGGCAAGACGGGCAACTGAACTTCGTAAAATCGTCCTCCGACAGAAGCTTGTCATTGCAAGATGAACATTTCATCAAAATTACACCTTACCTTTCTTTCAATAATTAAGCTTTTAAATTAACCCTTTTCTTTGAAAGCAAAAGGACGTAAAACAAATGGACGACGAAGTCGTCATGCGCCTTTACGTCATGCAGCTGGGAAAAGCCCTACTGGAAAAGAAACATATTATTAAAAGGGTTGGATAAAACTAGTATTGCCCCTTAAAGCCCTTGTAGTTTTACGAGGATAGTTTAGCTTGGATACCTTCGAATACCAAAGGTATTCGGGGTCTCGAATAAGAAAGTTATTCGAAGAGAATGTGAGCTTGCGGAGCTCATGACCCGGGATGCCCTTTCTTAATCGAAGGGCACGGGAATTCGAATCCCGGCGGGGGCATTTTTATTTTAATATCCAAAACAAAAATATTGTACGGGGCTGCTCATGAAAATCTCCATCGTCATCCCAACCCTGAACGAGGGCAAATATATCGAATCCACGCTTTTCCATGTGAAAAGGCTGAAGCCCTACGAAATCATCGTAGCGGACTCGTATTCGGAGGACAATACCGTAGAGATTGCAAAAAAATATGGTGCACGGGTTGTATATGCAAAGCGCGGGGCCGCTTCCTTCGGGCGTAATGCCGGCGGGCATGCGGCCAAAGGCGACATCGTATTGTTTCTAGATGCTGACTCCATAGTATTCCCGAACCTTCTGGATGTAATAAAAAAGGATTTCAAAAACAGGAAGGTAATCGGATGGACATGCACGATATACGGCTTCACGCCGTCGTGGAAGGAGCAGATAATCTACAACATGAGCAACAACCTAGTGGATTTTTTGACAACATATGCGAAGAGGCCGCATGCACCGGGCATCGCAATAGCTGTCAGAAAAGATATATTTGAAAAAGTTGGGGGGTTCGATGAGAAGTTAAAGGTGATGGAGGACCATGATTTTGCAATGAAGGTTGGCAAGTTTGGAATGTTCAAGTTCTCAAAAAAGACATGCGTCTATACATCAACGCGGCGCATGAACAAATGGGGCGGGCTCGGGCTGATAAAGAAATACTCCAAAATATATCTGAAATACTTCATCAACAAGAGAAAATTCGAAAGGGACATAAAAAAGATACAATACGAAATGATACGGTGATTAAACGGGAAACGAAAGTCCTAATGAGAAAAATAAACCCGAAATGCCGTTTTCCCTCGGCATGTTATAAAAATCCACAAAACTTCGGAAAAACTAAACTGAAAACGAAAAGATTGGTGAGAGAGACGAAACCCAAAACGCCATAACGTTTTCCCAGCAGTGATTTACAGAAATCCTGATGCTATTTCTATCCCATAGTAGCCAGCGTAGGCGAGTGCGAGCGAGAAAAGTATTTTACCCGCCAGCAGGGAAAGGAACAGCTTTTTCGCATCGTACTTTATCAGGCCGCAGAATATTACAACGAAATCATCAGGCAGAGGCGAAACTGCAAAAAGGAATATGATTAGGGGCCCGCGCTTCTTGTTGAACCATTCCCTTATCAGCTTAAACATCCCTTTGTTTTGCCTGATTTTTTTCTTTTTCTTGAGGCCGTAGTTTATTCCGCGGCCGATAGGATAACCGACGAGCTCGCCAATTGCGGCTCCGACTCCTGCAGCTATGCCCACCCAGAACGGATTAAGCAGGGCCCCGGCTGTCACTACGAATATGAAACCCGGGACAGGTATAAACAGCGTAAGTGAAGTCAGGATTGAGCCGACAAAAACCCCCAAGTAACCAAACGTATGAACAAGGCTTATCAGGGTTGCCGCATCCAGGACCATTTATTTAATCTGCTTAATAACGCTTAAATCATAAGTTACCATTAGATTTATCATGAGTTTGGAGCTTTTATTGCTGCAGGCATTCTGGTTTATCGCGCCTGCTTACGCTGCTAATGGCTTTCCGCCATTGATGCGCGGACGCCTGCCTCTAGACGGCGGCAAAATGTACAGAAAGCGCCGCCTGCTTGGCGACGGGAAAACATTGGAAGGCACGTTCGGCGGTATTGTATTCGGCGTTTTTATCGGCTCTTTGCAGATATACGGGCAGGACTACCTGCCGGCAGAACTTGGATTGGCAAGAATGACATTCCAAATGGTCTTCCTGCTCACGCTCGGGACCATGGCAGGCGACATAGGCGGCTCGTTTGCCAAGCGAAGGATGGGAATGAAACGCGGCGACCGGGCTCTGTTTCTCGACCAGCTTGGCTTTCTGCTGATGGCCTTCTTGTTCGCTGCGGCAGTATACGTACCAAGCCTTGATACGATGGTTGTCCTAGTCCTGCTGACGCCTGTAATACACTGGCTCTCAAATGTATTTGGCTACTGGATAAAAGTAAAGAGGAACCCGTGGTAGTTATTTTTTGTAGATGTCTTTCTTCTTTGATTTGTAAACTTCCGAAGAGCCGTAATTTATTACCCCATTTGAAAAATTAGTCATAGCATGGTATAAATTAGCGACCCTGTTGTAAGGTGTGCCTTCAGATGAATAGTTCCTGTTTTCCTGCGAAGATAACTGCGCCAATTTTTTGTCGCGCCCGAAGTCCACCAACGAACTTGCAATTCTTCTCTGTATTTCGGATTTTATTTCTATCGGAAGTTCTTCTGCGCGTCCGCCTATTATCCTCAGGGCGTCTATTATGTCCTGGTCGCTCACTTCGGACGCATTTGTAATCACTTTGAATCGGGACGTATTGCTGAGGTCAAGTTCTCCCATGTTCGTATCTATAATCAGGCAGTACGACAGGTTCGAATTAATTATCCTTGTACTCTTTAACCTTGCGCTGTCGAACCTCGCCATTTCTATCTTGCATTTATCAAAAACAGTATCCTCAAGCATGGCCATATAGAAACTGACAAAAAACATTTCGCAGTTTATGAATTTTGCACCATTAAGGATGGAATGCCAGAACGCAGCGTATTCCATTTTTGAGTTTCTGATGACGAGTCCTGACAAATCGATATTATCCAGTGTGCAGAAATGCAGATGTATATCTGAGAATTCTTTCCTGCCAGACCTGAATTGCTCGAGCAGCTCGTGGCTGTACATG
>JACQNY010000029.1 GCA_016202795.1 Candidatus Aenigmatarchaeota archaeon | reverse complement strand
GGAAAAATTAAGTAAAAGAAATTAAAAACATCTTTTTACCCTGTCCCGGTTTCTTTATTTTTGGGTAATTTATATACCGGCAGACAACCTTTCATAGGAAATTGATATTTCCTATGTATGAAAACACCGGTTTTCATAATGTTGGGCGTACCGATAAAATGCAAAAATTTTACATTAAAATCGTCGAAGCCGACGGAGAGACGCTGCTTGCCGGGTGCGACGAGGATGTGGCTGGAAAGATTTTTGAAGACGAGAAAGCGCGTTTGACTGTATCGGAACAGTTTTATTGCGGCAAGATCTGCGACGAAAACGAGTTAGTTGCGGGTATGCGTACTGCGACAATAATAAACCTTGCCGGCAACGAATGCGTTGAAATAGCGGTTAAAAATGGTTTTGTAAAAAAACACAGCGTGCTAAATATCGGCGGAATTTCGCACGCCCAGGCCGTCATTGAGAAATACAGCAGCATAGAGTAAGGTTAATTATCAAAAAAATTCAATTCCATTTATGAAAGGCCAGTTTTTTATCGTGGCGACAGTCATAATCGTAGGCGTGTTGTTAGGCATATACCAGAGCCTTCAAAATTACTCGGCTGTTGATCTGTCAGAACCGGAAACGTATTCCGAGGCTTTTACGCTTAAAAACATCGTGGATGTTTCCGAACAACTGGGCAGGTCGCTGCAATACAAGGCCCAATGCGGCGATACCGAGCCGTTCGATGAATTAAAATATTTTTTTGAGAGCAAGGCTTCAGGACCTTTCGCAATAGATTTTAATTACACCCTGGGCTGTACCTCAAGCAACCTGCTAAAGAACGCGTATTACAATGTCACGTTATCATCGAATAGAGCCAGATATTTCGCATCGTTTAAGGCTGCACGCTTTGACGGATTGACACTAATAGGTTTATGCGATTCCGCAGAATACGGATTAACGGACGTACTCAGCACAAAAGACGCGTACAAGTCGCATAAGATAGAAAAAAGCTGCGACAACCAGCCGAGCAGCAGATTCCTTTGGAAAAAGGACAACTCTTACATGGCTTTCAAAGCCGCGGGCGCGAACGCCAATAACGTTGACGTTAAAGCGTACACAGAGCAGATTAATGGGGCCGCAGACACGGACATTTTTGCCATAGAAATATCATCAAACGGGCACGACTATTCGCAATGCGGCACAGACGCTACAGGCAGCAACACATGGGTCGTTGGGAGGTCGTGTTCCTGCGCTAGTTGCACAGACGTCTATGCGAGAATAAAAGCGAAAGATACAGGGGCACAACCGAACATATTGAGAAAGGTTGAGTTGACTATTTTTTAGGTTTTTAAAATCTCCGCCTCTTCGTCCGTTAATCCGAAACGCTCTGCGACGCTTTTATTTTGTGAAATTATTTTCAGGAATGGGAGATAAACCGAATTAACCGTCGACGACGATTCGTGAAGCGATTTTCCGATTTTTTTGCACGCTTCTTTCCGCAGCGCGCGCATTTTTTTCGTTCTTGACATCGAAGCGATTATTTCGGGCGGGCGGTACATTACGAACGAGCTGTATTTTTGTTTTTTCGCAATCGCGGTTCCGGCGGTCATCATGTCAATGAAATAGCCGAGCATTTTCCAGTTTTGTTTTCTTATTCGCGTGCGGAACAAATCCGCCAAAGCCAGTGCGCGCATTGCTTTCGCAAGATCTTCCGGGTCTTTGTATTCTTCCATCACGTTGTTTTCTATCCACCAAAAAGCGTATTCCGGGTCTTCGGAAACGCTATTTAACGAAGTTTTTGCATCTTTTGCGTTTTCGGATTTGAAAACATTCCTGACAGCGTCGAATATCGAAGCCTTCCTTTCGCGGAACGATGACGATAAAGATTCGAGATCGTTAATCGCTGCGCGCAAGTCGCCGGCGGAATTTTCGGCTATGGATTTTATCAGGCTGTCATCCACGATAATTTTTTCCTGCGTCGCGATCTCTTTTAACCTTCTTGCGATTGACGAATACATTATTTTTCTTAGCGGCGTTAGTTCGGAAACTTCGTGCAGCGCCCTGATTTTCAGATCCCATGCGTCGTTCGCTGTCATAACGATGGGAAATTTAGAGTTTTTAATCAAGTTAACCAGAGGTGAGACGGACTCTTCTTTTGAAAGCCCGTCAACTTCGTCTATCAGTATCAATTTTTTTCTGCCTGTCAACGAACTTTGCGTCGAAGCCGAACCGGCGACTTTTTGTATCTGGTCGGGCGTACGATAATCGGATGCGTTCATTTCTATGAGCTCCAATCGATGCTCTTTGGCGAACGCATTTATCACGCTCGTTTTTCCGCACCCCGGAGGGCCGTAGAAGAATAATGCTTTATTTCCAGGCTTCCAGTTAACGAACCAGTTTTTTAGCGTTTCGACAACAGCATTCTGGCTGACAATGTCTGCTGTCGTTTTCGGCTTGTGTTTTTCAGTTAGCATCTCGTTTTGGCCTCTCTAACACAATACCTAGTAAGATTAAAATCTCTTTAAGAAGCTTGAAGAACTCTTCCCTAGTTATTCCGGCCTGCTTAAGTATTTCACCCAACATGTGCGGATCTATCTGTTTTCTACCATGTATTGGAACCGGGATGCTTCTTCCATTGGGGTGGTGCATAATAAGATGACCGCCCGTTTGCCTAACCGGCTGGAAACCCGTTTTTTGAAGAATTTTTAACAATTTATCAATAGCTATGGGTATAAGCCTCGTTTTACTTCACCTCAACCATCTGCATACCAACAAATTTTGTTTCCTCAAAGGTTTTCTTTAACCCGAAACAGATTTCTATAAGTTCTTCAAGGTTTTTGACTAGCTTTTCCAGAGTTCCTGCCTGTGTAAAGCAACCGGACAAAGAAGGGACATAACCGACGTAAGCCCCCGTTTCCCCTTTTTCTATCAGGACTATGAATGTTTTTCGGAAATTCTGTGGATTTAATATCCTTACACCCACGAATTCACCATAGGGAGTACCACCTTCGACTTTCAAACAGCGCTTAATGGTTTTTCTAATGTTTCTTAGAAGTTCTTTATGGGTCTTGGCTCTGTTGCGGCAGCCAGGTAATCCTGCAACCGTGCCGATGTAATATTTTTTGCTTTTCTCTATTAAGACAAAAAGTTTTTTGGTCATATACGTTAAATTAGATCTGTCTAAGAAAGCTTAAATATATTAGTAAACAAATATGTTTACAGTGGTTTTATGGTCCAAGTTCAATTGCGTGTGCCGGAAGAATCTATAAAGGATATAGATAAATGGGTAAAGGCCGGAAGATTTAAAAGCAGAAGCGATGCGATTAAAACAATGATCTCTTTTTACGAAGAGAAAGAGAGAACGCGCGAGTTCTTGAGTATGCTATTGAAAAGGAGCGAGGAAGCAAAAGACAAGAAAATGTTGATAAGACTGGACGAAGTGAAATGAGTTTCAATGTTATTTTGCATCCCAGCGCAGCAAAATTTCTTGAAAGCTTGGACGGCCAGTTTAAAGAGCGGGTTAAAAATAAATTAGAGGAATTGAAGCAATATCCAGAGAGGGGCAAACCATTGAAGTATTCGCACTTTCGTTCTTTGAGAATCGGGGATTATAGAGCTTTGTACGAAATCCATAGGGCTTCAAAGGAAGTCGTAATACTTTTCATCGGACACAGAAGAGACGTTTATGACGATTTTTCTAAGCTGATTTGATTTCATAAAAGTTTGAAAATTGCGGCTCCGAAGCTACCAGTTGTCGTCATCCTAGCGTCAGACTGGGACGGTAAATCTTCGTCATCGCCGAAACTCTGTTATGGGCGCAGCATTATAAGCGTATTTATAATTTGAAAGCCATCGAGTAATTCAGATGTTCTATGGATTGGTTTTACGAGCTTCCGAACCTGACGAAAACAGATCCCGAGATAGCGGAATTGATCAAGAAAGAAGTTGAACGCCAGGAGTTCGGCCTTGTGATGATACCGTCTGAAAATCATGTTTCAATTTCCTTGCTCGAGGCGTTGGGTTCTGTATTAACAAACAAATACGCTGAAGGTTATCCTAAAAGGCGCTATTACAGCGGTTTTGAATTTATTGACCCGATCGAGACTATTGCGATTGAGCGCGCGAAAAAAGCTTTCGGCGTGCCGCATGCCAACGTGCAGCCTTATTCCGGAAGTCCGGCAAACCTTGCGATTTATCTGGCGACGTGCAACACAGGCGATGCTATCATGGGTCTTAACCTGCCTGACGGCGGGCATTTAACGCACGGCTGGAAGACCAGCATTTCCGGCATGCTGTACAAATCAATTCCGTACCATGTTAAAGAAGACGGTTACATAGACATGGACGAGGTCGCTGCGCTGGCGCGGGAAAATAAGCCAAAACTTATCTGGGTCGGCGCCACAGCATACGTACGAGAGTTTGATTTTGAGGCATTCGCTAAAATTGCGGACGAAGTCGGCGCGTACTTGGTTGCGGATATGTCGCATATAACAGGCCTTATTTTAGCAGGCGCGCATAGAAGTCCTGTCGATTACGTACATCTGATAATGACGACAACGCACAAAACGTTGCGCGGGCCCAGAGGGGCGATGATACTTGTTACAAAGAAAGGCCTTGGGAAAGATCCCGAACTGGCTGAAAAAATCGACAAAGCCATATTTCCCGCGCTGCAGGGCGGGCCGCATGAAAACCAGATCGCTGCCACGGCTGTTGCGCTGGGCGAGGCGATGAAGCCTGAATTTAAGGAACACGGCAAGCAGATCGTAAAAAATGCGAAAGCGCTTGCTTCCTCTTTGATGGGTAACGGATTAAAACTCGTTTCCGGCGGGACTGATAACCATTTAATGCTGGTAGATTTAACGCCTCTCGGGGTAGGAAAAGGAATTTTCGCATCTGAAGCGTTGGAAGCTGCGAACATATTTGTTAATAAAAACACGATTCCGCGGGATCCTTCGTCGCCGTTCTATCCCAGCGGGATAAGGCTGGGCACGCCTTCGTTAACGACGCGTGGGATGAAAGAGAACGAAATGGAGCTGGTCGGCGGCTGGATAGCCAGCGTGATAAACGAAATAGCGAAATACGAGCTGCCGGAAAAGGAGTTGCGCGCGGAATACCTGAAAAATTTCAGGAACGAAATCAGGAACAATGAAAAAATCAGGGAGACAAGACAGAAAGTGAAAGAGCTTTGCCTGAAGTTTCCGTTTTATCTTAACAGGGTTTAGGGGTTTGTCATGATTAACGAGTTCACAGACGAAGAAAAAAGCGTTTTGGCGCCCTTTTTTTCCAACATGGACAAGGACATCTTCGTGATAAAAAACCTCCCTGAAGTTGTCAAAGGCGCTTTGTTTTCCCGATACAGCCGCACAACAAAAAGCGTTAGAAGGGTTCTGTTGGATGAATTTATAAAAAAACCCGAGATGGGATTCAGCCAGATCGTAGGCTCGCTTGACGTTAGTACGCAGGCCGATGCCATTAAGAAGGCAGAGGAATTTTACGACCGTGTGCTTGTTGATTACGGCGACGATTCTGTGGCAGAGCTAGGCGGGGCGAATATTGCGTGCGAGAACATATCCATCATAGCCACGAAGGTCCTTGAGGATGCGAGAATCGGATTATCGCCGCTGGAAAAATCAACGCGTTATGTGTTTTTTGACCAAACTGAAAACGGCTCGTACAAATTCTATAAGGAGCCTGTTCTGATGGCATCGGAATTCGCTGACGAGTACGTGCAGACCATGAACTTGCTTTTCGGAACTTACTCGCGGATGGTAGAACCGATAAAAAAATTTATGATGGAGCGGTTTCCAAAAACAGACGACATTTCGGATCGTGCGTACCAGTCAACAATACGCGCGAAGGCGTGCGATACGATACGCGGGTTATTGCCTGCGGGCACGCTAACAAACATGGGCATCTACGGCAACGGCCGCGCCTTTGAATATCTCTTGATCAAGATGCGCGCAAACCAGCTCACGGAGATGCGGGACATAGCTGACATGATGAAAAACGAATTAGGAACAGTAATACCGTCCTTTGTTAAGCGTGTTTCAGACAAGCACGGCGACGCTTACCGGGATTACATGGCAAAAAGCTTTGAGGATTCCAGAAAGCTCGCATCCGGATTTCTGTCAGTTGAAAGCAGCCAGAAGTCTGTCGAGCTCGTGGATTACGACAAAGACGCCGAGATAAAAATAATATCAGCGATACTTTACCCGCACACCCACCTTCCAGAGGCAAAAATCAGGGCATTAGTGTCCGGATTAAGCGAAGCTGAGCGAAAAAACATATTAAAAACATATGTTTCCGAGCGCGCCAACCGGCGCCACAGACCAGGCCGCGCTTTCGAGAATGCCTATTACAAGTTTGATGTTGTCGGAAATTACGGCATATTTCGTGATCTTCACCGCCATCGCATTCTCACGCAGGAGCGCCAGATGTTAACAACGAACCACGGCTTTGACGTGGCTAAAGAGCTAACGGAAAGCGGTTTAGAGCCTGACTTCAAAGATGCAATGCAGGCTGCGAAAAACACGTTTGAGCGGATTTCCGCTAAGTTTCCTGCGGAAGCACAGTACGTTGTTCCGCTAGCATACAGGATAAGATGGTATTTCCTGATGAACCTGAGGGAAGTTTATCACCTCTGCGAGCTCCGAAGCGTGAGGCAAGGGCACCCGGACTACAGATTAATTGCGCAAAAAATGTTTGAGGAAGTAAAAAAGGTCCATCCAAACCTGGCTGCGTTTGCCAACTTTCTCGACACCAACACTTACGGCCTGGAAAGGCTTGAAGCCGAGAAAAGGATCGATAAAAAGATCGAGGAATTCGGCAAAAAATACGGAAAAACGTAAATTGAGAAAACAAAGAAAGAGAAAGCAAAAATGGAAAGAGCCAAAAAAATAAAAGACCTACAGATCAAAATTAATTATCTCTTGCTCTTTTTTTTCTTCTTCGCCAAATTCAAGACCTCCTTTTTCCGAAAAACCTCCTGATGAGAGGCTCTGATAATTATTTGGACAAGCTTGCATATAAAACATGCAGTCAAAACAGGCTGAAAACAAAAAATCGGGCTGAAAAATCAAAAAAATAAAAGAAAAATAAAACGTGCGGTCGAATTTTTAAAATCTGTTACTTAGCCGGATCGCAGTTCATTGACAGAACCCAGCAGGAATTCCATCATTTCATCAGTCAACGGAATCGCAACAGACCGTTTGTAGATCTTTTCCCCGGTTTTTGAGAAGAATCCTCTTGAGATGGAAAGGAATTCGTTCTCGCCCTCCTCTGTTTTAGCCCGTTTACGCGCTATCTCCAGGAAGTTGTTCCTCCCGAAATTCGTTTCTTTCGAGCTTATTGTTTCAAATTCTACTATTCTTTCTGTCATGTAGTCTCACTCCTTGTTTTTGTTTACACGGTTTCTTACCGTTCACTATCTGTTCTGCCGGCAGATTAATAAATCTTAGCCCCTGTTAAAGAGCTTGTCCGCGGTCATGTGGGTCGCGTAGCCAAGCAACGCCGCAACAATGAGCTGCCATAAATTTGGAGTTCTAAATGTCATCCATACGGCAATGCCGATCAACACAGAAAAAATCAACATTAACGGCGTTGTGTGCAATGATCGCTTTCCGCGATGGGATAAAGGAAGCGATTCTATTGCGATGTGCGATGCGAAAAGCGCCACCATTCCTGCGAAAATCCTTGTTTGAAGATCTAAATCCGGATTAAATACGACAAAGAGCGATAAAATTGCCGGTATGGTTATCGAAGCGTTTTTCCTGACAGTCGAGTTTTTAGAATCGATGTCCGGAAAAACCGACGCCATAAAAAATGCCAGCATCATTGAAGCATATTGCTGTTCCCAAGTCAGTAAAACCAAAAATAACGCAAACATCGACAGGACAATGTGCTGGTAAAATGACGGCAGTCAATCACCCAAAAGTATTCTGGCATCCGCAGCGAGTACGACGTCGCCATTGACGAAAAGCGGGTTTATGTCCATTTCTTTCACATTCTCTTTTTCGGCCAGCGCAGCAACGGCGAGTATGATTTTTCCCAATTTTTCCATGTTTGCGGGTTTTATTTTTCGATAGCCGTCCAAGATTTTCCCGTATTTCAGGCCTTTGATCATTTCAGCTGCGTCGAAAGCCGTTATTGGCAGCGCACGAAACGAGATATCCTTGAAAAGCTCGACAAAAACGCCGCCCAGACCAAAGCTGATCACTTTACCAAACTGGGCGTTTTCGGCGACGCCGATAATCATTTCGATGCCTTCAACCTGTTTCTGGATAAGTATTCCTTCGGTTTTCCTGAGCCTCTTCGCATTCTGGACCGTTGTTAATTTGTCAAAATTCTCTTTTACAGCCTCTAACGTACCAATATTGGTCTTTACTGCGCCATGTTCTGTTTTATGAACGAAACCCTGCGCCTTCATAACTACCGGCAAACCGATCTGGTCTGCGATTGTAACGGCATTTTGCCGATTCCTAACCAACGCCTCCTCGACAACAGGTATGCCGTACTTATTCAGTAATTTCTCAACTTCCGGAAGGGTTAGGATCAAAATATCGCCTATTAATATCTTACGCCGGATTGGTAAATAAGATCTTTATGCGGGAAATTTTAAGGGCGTTGCTTGGCGAGGCCGGACAAGCGTTGGACCATGTTTTGTTAGGCGCCATGCCGGCAGACAAACAGGCAGAGATCGGGAACGGCTTTAACCCAATGATCGCGAGCATTTCGTCGGGCTTTGCGGAATTTCTGATAGGATTTTCCCTGCTATTCATGCTATTGAACGGTGTTTTCACAAATTATTTCCTGTTGTCTTCAAGCTTGTTTTCGCTGGCTGTAAAAGCGTTGCTTTTTGCAATAACTTTTGAAGGCGCCTACAGGACATTTTCAATAATACTGGGAAAAAAACAGTCCGCGGGATCGGTTTTTTACACTGTTCTTGAGGTTTTGTCAGCATGGTTTTCCATGTTTTTCCTTTGGGTAAACAAGTTAGGGGGCATGATCCCAAAAACCAAAAAGATCACTCCCGAAGAAAAAAAGCAGAAAGACATAGCCGACAACTTCAAAAAATTCATAGAGTATGGAATGAGCCAGCCCGGATTAACGTGGGAAAGGCAATAAATAAAAGTTAAATCCACTCAAATTAAATAATGTTCATTATGGGTTTGTTCGGGAAAAAACCTGGCATTGATAACCTAAAAACTGCGGAATATTTTTTAAAGCGGGCTGAAGGTTATTTGAAACATTCAAAAGATAGCCCTCCTGATGTTCATTCCGCGAGCATCAATTACCGTAGTGCCAGGACCTTTTTGGATAGCGCTTCCGGCGGGCCGAACGTCACCAGATACAATGCACTGAAAAAAAGGGCCGATGAGGTTGTCAGGTCTATTATAGATTCTCTGGGTTCAAACGTTTCTTATCATTTGTCCGATGCAGAGCGGAGCATGGAAACCGGGGACAGGCTCCGCGTCTTAGAACAGAGCAACATGGAATTGGGGAGGGAGTCTGATGAGCATCGGAAAAATATTATGGAAGAAATAGACAGGCGGGACCCGGAAGCAGCCGCGCGAAGACAGGAGAACAAAGAAAAGGATGAGAGAACCGAGGCAGAGGTGAGAGAGTTTTTATCTAGGTCCGGGATAAGGCGGTATAGCAATGTGGGTTATTCCGGCGCCGATGCGGCGATAACCAGGGCAGAACAGGCCATTGGCGCTGTGGAGGAAGTTGCCAAAGATGCAAAATCCGGTGATGTCCAACCCTCCCTCGGAGCCGCCAGGGAAATCGTTAGGAAAATGCGGGAAGATCTGGAGAGCAGGGCAAAATAGGATCAGTTGATTATTTTTTTCTTCAACATCGGCAAACCGGTTCGTTCGTTTTCAACAACGTCCCAATTGCCCGCGGGCAGATCTACCGAGCCTTCAGGCTTTTTGGAGAAGAAATACAATTTTCCCCTCGAATGAAGATGATACTTCACACCTTTGCTGTTCACTTTTTCAAATGCCATAGCCAACCAACCTCCAAACTAACCTTTAATGGTTACACGAGTTGCTTTATATTTTTTCTCTTGAGATGTTGAGCTTAAAAACCCCAGAAAGTTGTTGTCACGGTAAAGGCATGAAACGTTTTATCTTTTTGAGGTCAAGCAGTATCAATGGAAAACAAGTTTCCCGCGCTGTTTTTTTCGCTTTCAGTTATAGGATTGTTTCTGGTTTATGTGTCTGCCGGAAAAATAGACCCTAAAACCACGGATATCGGAGCAATAGACAGCTCGATGGTCGGCTCCTATGCGCAAATAACCGGCTATGTGGAGTCTGCGAAATTTACAGGCAACACCATATCCGTAAAACTTTCCGACGGTTACACAGTCATTGGTGTGATGATTTTTTCCGACCTCAAGAAGGGGTTGGGCAGTGACGCAGAGGAGATTTTTGTAACAGGCTCAATTATTTCGGTTAGAGGCTTGATCGACGAATACAAGGGCGTTATTCAAATAATCCCGAACAGGGTTTCGGATATAAAAAAACTGGCTGGAAAATGATAGAAAGCGTGTTGCTGTTTTCGCTGGTCGGCTGTGCCATAGGGCTTTTTACAGGGCTTATACCGGGTTTGCACACAAACACGCTTGCTGTTTCGATATTGCCGATTTACCCGTATTTTGGGATCTCGCCTATTGAAGCTTCTATAATCATATCATCGATAATGGCAGCGCACATTTTCTCGTCTTTCATACCTTCGGCGCTGCTGGGAGCGCCGAACGAAGACACGGCGTTGTCCATACTTCCGGCGCACAGGCTGTTGATTTCGGGCCGCGGGCTGGAGGCTGTCTTTCTGATGGTCGCAGGAGCTTCGCTGGCGTTATTGTTCAGCGTGCCAGTGTTATTTTTATCAATGAAAACATTCAGCGCTTTTTACGAACTAACAAGGCCTTTCATCCATTACGTTTTGGCCGCGATTGTAAGCTTAATGATACTGGGCGAAAAGAAAAAAATAAAAATTTTTTACGCCACCGTAATATTTTTAATGTCCGGATTTTTGGGATTCTTAGTCCTCGACGCACGAGTTCTCCAACCGCAAAACGCCTTGCTGCCCATTTTGTCAGGACTTTTCGGAGTAAGCACGCTTTTAGTCAGCCTTGGAAACAAATCTTCGATACCGCAGCAGAAGCATTCTGCAGTTTCTATTAACGCGAAAGCGATGGCCAAATTTGCAGTTGTCGGAACTTTCGGCGGGCTTTTAGTCGGATTAATGCCGGGCATAGGCGCGTCGCAGGCTGTCGCGTTAACGCAGCAGGTTTTCGCCGTCTCGTCGCCGGAAAGCTTTTTGGTAATGCTCGGCTCTGTCAACGCCGCTGATTCATTGTTTTCAATGTCGGCTTTGTATACAGTCGGCAACCCGCGCAGCGGGGCATCTGTTGTCGTTGAACGATTATTAGGTGATATCGGGATAAACGAGTTGTTGGTGATCGTTGGCTCAATTCTCTTATCGTCCGGCATTGCGGCTTTCGTGTGCCTGAAAATCTCATCGCGCGCGCTGGACGCGATGCGCAAAATAAATTATTCCCTTGTTTCACGTTCGGTAATAGTTTTCATCTGTTTGTTGGTGTTTTTATTTTCCGGCGCCGCAGGATTGTTAGTGCTGTTTACCGCAACGTCAATAGGGCTTTTGTGCGAGCGCCTCGGCGTTAAAAGGATGCATTGCATGGGCTGTCTGCTGTTGCCTACGATCCTGTTTTTTTCCGGAAACGT
>JACQNY010000010.1 GCA_016202795.1 Candidatus Aenigmatarchaeota archaeon | reverse complement strand
CGCTCGTTGTTGTGGGACTTTATTTGTCTCTGCACAAAATATCGAAATTCGTTCAAAATGAGTAACATCATTTCGGACGCAAAGGCAATGACGTGAAGTAACTGTCTCTGGAGATGGAAACGTCGATGACGGGAAAGAACACCTTTGGAGCCTTCGAGAAACAGAAACAGGTCGTATGTTGTATCGATCTGTTTATGTTTTTTCATCGAAGGCTCCAAAGGTGTTCTTTCCCGTCATCGACGTTTCCGTCTCCAGAGACAGTTACTTCACGTCATTGCCTTTGCGTCCGAAATGATGTTACTCATTTTGAACGAATTTCGATATTTTGTGCAGAGACAAATAAAGTCCCACAACAACGAGCGTTTATGGCTCTCCAGTCCATTACAAGCTGACCAACGACTGTAAAAGTAGTTCCAATGCAGGTTTAAGCGCCTAACATATTGTACCAGCCAGCAAGAGATATATTCGACCGTCTAGTATTTAAGGTTTGACTCTGTTGTAATTTCATGATAAACGACGCCGCCGGCAAACATCCTTATTCTGCGCCAGAATCGCAAAAAGTGCGCATTTATTCTGAAGCGCCAGTTAGAATAGTGCTTGGTGGTTTCAAGGTAACCAACGCGGGTTATGTTGGTCGGCTTGAAGAGGAGCTTGGCACCAGATACAGAACCGTGAGAAAGGGTGGAAACAGCAGTAACCTGCCAAAAAGTTATCGCATGCCCAGGTGCATCGTAGTACAGGACACACGCAACGGCCATAAGGATCTGGCTGTGATAAATTTTGGCCCAGGTTTTACTGAAATAGTAAACACAGGGAAAGAAGGCAGCAAAGAATGCGTGGAATTTTTGACAGAAACCGGAAGCCTGCTGGAAGGGTTGCGCATGAGCAGCGGAATGCCAGAGGATGAACTCAAAAGGGTTCTGAGAACCGAACGGGAAAAATTATTTTCAGAATAGTTATGATTTTACAGTGCGTCCAGCAATTCGGCGATATGAGGAGGCAGCTCCTCCCTGTCGAAATAAAGAGTGATCTCCCTTTTGACAGCCCTTCTCGCCTTGGAAGGATCCGGGTCAAACGACCTGTGGAACGCGTTGTACATTATCTGGCCGTCTTTTTGCCCGAACCTGTGGCGGATTGTTCCAGTTGCAGCGCTGCGCGGGTCTGTTTCGCCTGAAAGATCGGCTAACCTTTGGATAGCGTTCTCGCCTTCGACGATCATAATTTCCGATGGGCCAGAAGTCATCATTTCCACGAGCGCTTCGTAAAAATATTTTCCGTGATGCTCCTCATAATGAAGCCGGGCCAGCGAAGGGGATATAGTATACGGGAATTTTCTTACTGGTATCAGAAGGCCGGATTTTGTAATCATGTTCTCTATGGCCATTCTATGACTGTATGCGTGCGGTTTAACAATCCCTAAGGTTATCTCGTCAGCGTACAATTCCTGTGGGAGTGTCGTCCCTAGTTGGTGATCTACCATAAAGATGCCTAAGGATTTTCGTGAGCAACGCTTAAATAACTATCGCCGTTTAAATGGTCGGAAAAGCATACTAGCGGTTTAAATTGTTAGCAAAACGAATTTGTAAAATGCAGCCGACCCCTGTCCACTATTCTTCAAGGTTAAGAGAACTGGGATTCGTTTCTCCTTCTGATCGGATAAGTTATGTTGATTTAGGGGAATGGCGTCAGGGCGGCCAATTTTTTGTCGCTCGTATGGTTGTTGGAGTTGTTAACGGCGAAGGCCAGAAAGAGCGTGCCTACTGGCTGAAATGTCCCCATGATTTTTGGTGTGATTTGAATGATGTGGTGTACAGAAGGGTCAGGATAGCAAACCAGTTGCGCGAAGCCGGCTGCAACATACCGCGCACAGAGTGGTTTGAGCCTTCAACAATGATACAGGAGGAAGTCGTTGGAAGGAAAGTTCCTTCTGACCGTGATATGCCTGAATGGGCAGTAGGGCCTTTGAGAAGAGAGAAAGGACTTTATGAAAGGGCAGGGCTCAGGTACATGGATGGAATCGGCGACAATTTCATTATCGATGACCAAGGCCGCGCTTGGTGCATAGATCTGGATTTCAACGAGATAAAAAATCCGGCCAAAGAAAACGCAGCGTCCCCGATTTAAAATAAGTTTATTTTTTCTGTTCCGCCCTTTTGAAGTTCATGGAATGGTAAATAAATGACATCTCAAGCCCGCGCCTCCACATCTCGTACGTGTGCATGGGGGT
>JACQNY010000030.1 GCA_016202795.1 Candidatus Aenigmatarchaeota archaeon | reverse complement strand
GATTATCTCAAGGGAACTAACAACAAACGGTGAATTAGATCTGCGCAAGATGAAGGCTTGGAAAGAAGACGCCAGCAGTTATCCTGGAAGACCAGACAAAAGTCTCAGAATTGACAAGAGACTATTCTTTCTCAATCTCGACACGGGACATATCTTCCGCATGAAGATTCAGGCTATTGGTCATTCCCAATCCCTATCTACCGTCCTTGTCCATTTCAAAGATGAACCCTTGGAACAGGTTATATCAAGATACGCCATGGAAGAAGGAGAGGATGTGGAAGTAGATGAAAACCCCCTGGAAGGAGAGAAATTTCTACGAATCGAAGGGCATAAACTTAGGATTGGTGACAAACTCATCCTTGAAGTGAAAAAAGTAGCCAGCCGAGAAGTCTGGCTCAAGATGTCGGATTCGGAAGAGATAATTTCTCTTAAAAAAGGACAGTTATACGACAGGAGAAAAGACGGAATTGGGTTCAGGCCGACTCTTTTTCAGAAAGTACAGGTTCAAGCTGGTAAGGAGATCGAATTTGTTGAAGCCGTATGGCTTAAAGTTATTGCGCCGCCAGGCGAAGATATCATGCCTTTAGAAATCATAGAAGGTGGACCGAGAATCTTGGGACGCTCCGAGGCGCGGAGTCTCGATCCGCCACTCAGGAGGCACCCATCGGTTCCTTGGCCATCGGAAAATGAAATTCTTTTCCATCACGAAATCGCACTAGAAATTGCAGTGGAACCTCCCGGCGCAATAGGTGCAGCGATCAAAGGTTCTTATATTCGTCTGATAGATGGAAATCGAGTTCGCAATCTCTATTTCATTTACAACCAGGAAGATTCGCCAATCAGCCGCATCGATGAATCGGGTCAAAGCAGAGGACTCGATTACTCCGATTGGCTGGCACGGGATACGACAGAATATATGGCAGTTTCCAGCCTTGCAAATTTTATGAGAAGCTTCTGGAATCAGAATCCTTATGCGGATTTTGCGAGAGCTCAGATTGAGGCAGGCAAAGAAACGATACCCGCAAGATACGGTATCGTCATGGATTACACAAAGGATTATGTCTACGTGCAGTTAAGCGATCGGGGGTTCTTCCGAATTCCACGAAGGGACGCTCGTAATGTCCATGTTCTCTACGGTCCGACTCTTCAGGATCGAAATCGGAAAATAGAATGGGTGGAAACAATCAGCGAAAAAGGTTTGGAAAGAGCCACACGAGATCCTTCCGTTATCAACGCAATGTTAATTACTCAGCAACTTCGACGGATGATGGCGCTTGTTCTGCAAGATCTCGGATTTGATGTGCCTCTTGATGAGCCCCCCGGCGTGTCCAATAAACTCACTCAAGCCTTTCAGCAGATCCCCAAGCCCCGCTCCGAAGCGCGGGGAGAACTCGAAAAATTTATTGAGCACTTATCCATATCTTCAAGTCCATTTCATTGGCAAGAACTACGAAAACTGAATGAAAAAATTACTGAAGATGATGCAGGAGTAAATAATCAAGACGAATATGAAGCTATCATGAACGATTTTATTAACTGGCTTAATGCAGATAGTTCGCATCGAACGATTTTGAGTTATTATCCAGAGCTCATTCCTATCCTTGGTCTATTTGATAGGTTCGGAGTTGAATGGAAAGATCCCGAAGTAGTAGCCTCTGTGGCTCATTGGATTCTTGCCCAGCTTGAACTCTATGTAGAGGGAAATCATCGTACGGGTTGGGCCCTGATGAATATTCTTCTTCGTCGTTCAGGACTATTACCAATTGAATTTCAAAAGGAACAGGAAGAACGTTATCTAACAGCCCTTAACACTGTCGAGAATCCAAGAGAGTTTCTGAATTTTCTTAAGGGTTTAGCTTCCTCTCAAACCGTGAGTCATGATATTCCAGAATCAAAAAGAGAGCAGCTTGTTGACAGCTATGCCCGTCAGGCGAAAGCCGTTGCAATCAGATTTGAAAAATTGGGCAAAGAGTTTCCCGAAGATCGTAGTTCACAGCCTCAAGAGAAACATTCTGTTTTCGAAGAGCGACAAAAGCTCGTAGACAAAATGCTTGAAGAAGTGAAACTTGCAGGAAGGGATCTAGAAAGTATTCAGCAATTATTCCCAATAGGTGAGCCAACAGCGAAAATCGAGCAGTTGGTTGGAAGCTTACGCGGCGATTATGAAAAGATGAAAAAAACTCTCGCTTTTACGCAAAGGCGGACATTAACAATCTATTATCATGGAACCTCGCTTTATTCACTTTATGGTGTTATGTTGGCAAAGCGTAACGGTGCGGATAAATATCGCCTGTGGTCAGGAAACAAGGCTAGCCAATTTCGTGTCCCCATTTTTGTAATGGAGTTTGGTTCAGATCAGAATTTATTGTCCCTTACTTACAGATTTCATCTAGCGGCGGTGAATTCCAGCCATCCGCGAAGGCACAAAGTATACGAACAGATATTTAGACAAAAAAGAGATTTTCTTAAAAAAATTGAGGATGAGTTTAAAAAATTTCAGGATGAACCTAGTTTTCCAGCTTTAAGGAAGAAAAACGGCCAATTGAATGTTGAGAGATTAAAACAAGCTTTGGAATCTGTTGACGATTCGGTATTCAGCGAAATGCAGAGGCTCCTTCACATACCAATCGTTGTAGGCGTGTCAAAAAAAGTCGAAAGTCGAGAAACTTCCCACTGGGCTCAGCAACAAAGTGAATTAGCAGTTTCTGACTTCATAGATTTTGAAGACGAAGTTACTGAAATCTATGTTGCTCCGAATCGTGTTGGTGAAGCGACAAAGCTACTAGAGGAAATGGGCTTGAACCATACCATACCCGTAATCGCCGAACCTGAATTAGCTCGCTCCGAATCGCGGATTGAAGGAAAGGAAAAAGCGACGTTGACTCCCAGAGAGAAGGAGGTTTTGAAAGGTGTATCGGAGTCAACAAAGAGCCTTAAAGAAATAGCTGGTGAATTGGGAATAACTTATGGATGGGCCCGTGAGCTCCACAGACGGGCTATTGAGAAGCCTAGAAGATCTTCTAGAAAGACTCTTGCTGATGAATTAGAGGAGGCCAAAGCAGCTTTGACTACCAAGATGGATCATTTGCGCGAAGAGTATGGAGATGAGGGAATTGGGCCCGTAACGGCCTTTTATGAAGATGCTCAACGGGGGTATGGACAAATCATCACACAAATAGTTACCCGACCCCACGAAGACCCTGAACCACTTATTAAGGATGTGACGAAATTAATGCGTGAGACT
>JACQNY010000028.1 GCA_016202795.1 Candidatus Aenigmatarchaeota archaeon | reverse complement strand
TTAATTTTTTCTTTTTAAAGAAAAAATTATGCGCAGAATGCCGACGATTCTACAACCCCGTTTCTCGTGCCCGCGCGAACCTGTACATTACCCGAACATTTCGTGGTTGTAGCGCAACCCGCGCCGCATCCCTGTGCGTTGATTATTATGCCTGCCTGGCCGGGTGATATGCTTAAAACCGATTTGGTGCACTCTACACCGTTTATCTGCGCGACTATGATATCGGTATCAGTCACAGTTGCTATAGAACCTGTGTTTAGGACGCGAACTGTAACCAAACCGTTATTACAGGTTGCACTGCCAGACGGTATGTTAACACCTTTTTCGGTTTGTGTGCTGAAAAATCCTAAAGACCAGCCGTAAAAAAGCCCGACAATTCCAACGGTTATCAGAACTAACATTACCAGCGCGATTACGGGCGTTATACCCTTGACCATAACTAGAATCCCGATTTTAAGTATATAAAGTTTAATTTATCATTTCAAACTTCTTATCTGCCTTTTTGCTCCGCAAGCCCAGCAAACCAGCATTTCATTCTTATCCTCGGTCGTTATCTTTGTGTCTGGTTGTCCGCACTGCTTGCAGAACACGAACTCGTTTGCGTAATCCGCCAATTTGCGGGTTATAAGGCTAGGCTTTATATTGCCCAAAAAAACGGCCTGCCCGTTCTCTAATGACGCAGAAGTGGCCAGTTCTTTCTGGAAAAATTTAAGCAGGTGCTGTTGTTCTCTGCGGAATTTGTCCGCTACATGCGCAAAATTCCGTATTATCGTTTTTTGGCCGTGCGCCTCGACTTCGGCTGTGGGCATTTCAAACCTGCCTGCCGGGTTCGGGTCTTTTATCATGGACAAGCCACGGCTCAAAAGCTTCTCATAATCGTCGGTCATGAAGACTTTTTTGTGCAACAGGGTTTAAATTATCAATATGGAGAAGTAAATTGTGTCAGTGGTGATGTTTTACGAAATATGTTGAACTGGCAAACGCCTACGAGCTTTTGGAATCGACCCCTTCCAAATTAGCTAAAGCGGGGATACTAGCGAACCTGTTTATCGATGCTAAAGATTCCTTGCAGCAGGTTGTTATGCTGTCAAATGGTCGCGTGTTTCCGGATTACGAATCCGCGGAACTAGGCATAGCAACGCAGCTTGCAATAAAATCGATATCAAAAGCCACCGGCGCAACGCAAAAAGAGATCGGGAAAAAATTCACTTCTTTAGGAGATTTGGGCTTGGTCGTTGAGCATTTCGCTTCTGATAAAAAGCAGGCCACATTGGGATCGGAGCATCTCACTGTTGAAAAGGTTTTCAAAGTTATTCAGGAGATAGCAAAACAAACAGGAAAAGGCTCGCAGGAAAGGAAATTGTCTTTGATATCTTCGCTGATAACCTCCGCGACTCCGCTGGAGGCGAAATATTTGATCCGGACACTGCTGCAGCAGTTGCGCGTCGGCATAGCCGAGGGCGTGATACGTGATTCGATAGCAAAAGCGTTTGGCGTCAGCCCGCAAAGCGTCGAGCGCGCATGGAACATGAAATCGGATTTCAGCGAAATCGCGCTAGTTGCGAAAAAACACGGCGAAGACGGGCTGAAAAAAGTAAAGCTGGAAATCGGAAAATCCGTGCAAGTTCTTTTGGCAGAAAAATCGCCGGACCTCAAGACAGCGTTGGATAGCTTCGATAATCCTGCGGTTGAATGGAAAATGGACGGCATGCGCTGCCAGATTCACAAACAGGGAAATAAAGTTTTGATATTTACCAGAAGACTGGAAAACGTAACGCACCAATTTCCTGATCTGGTAAAGCTCGTGCAAAAATACGTAAAATCCGAAGAGTGCATAATCGAGGGCGAGACTATTGCGATAGACAAAAAAACGCATCGCCCGCTCCCGTTCCAGGTTTTATCCCAGCGCATACAACGGAAACACGAAATCGGGCGCATGGTAAATGAAATACCGATACAGATCAATTTATTCGATGTGATCTATGTAAACGGCAAACAGCTTTTTGGAGAGCCGTTGAAATATCGAAGAAAAATTCTGGAAAGGATAATAAAACCCAGCGACGAATTCCGCATAATCGGGCAATTAGTTACAAAGGATTTGAAAAAAGCGGAAAAATTCTACAAAGAAGCGCTGAAAAATAACCAGGAGGGCGTGATGGTAAAGAATCTTGACGCGATTTACATTCCCGGACGCAACGTCGCAGGCGGCTGGTTGAAAGTCAAGCCAACAATGGAAAACCTCGACCTTGCGATCGTCGGCGCGACCTGGGGCACGGGAAAACGATCGGGCTGGCTGACATCGTTCGTTCTTGCTGTTCGAGATCCCGACACAAATAGGTTCTTGGAATGCGGCATGATGTCAACCGGAATAAAAGAAAAAAAGGAAAACGATACTGATGTGACCTACGAAAGCATGACAAAAATGTTAAAGCCGTTCATAGAAAAAACGGAAGGCGGAATCGTCAGGATTAAACCGAAAATCGTGATCGAAGTTGCGTATGAAGAGATACAAAAAAGCCAGAACTATTCGTCTGGGTTTGGTCTAAGATTCCCAAGATTCGTCCGAATAAGGAACGAAAAGTCAGAGCGCGAAAGCGAAACCATGGAACGTATTCAAAAAATGTACGATATGCAGAAAAAAGTTTAGACATCAAATTTTATTACTTGAAAATCAATCGTGTCTAAACT
>JACQNY010000027.1 GCA_016202795.1 Candidatus Aenigmatarchaeota archaeon | reverse complement strand
GAGATAGGATTTTTCGACCATGATAAAATGGAAAAAATAAACAACTATCTAAACGGTGTAAAATGGGACAGAGACGCCCAGATTCCAATGACACCCTCTATCAAATCTTATCTATCAAATGTCAGCGATGCAAAACCGTGGACGTCATCTTCAACAATAGGCATAGGTAAGCTTGAACAATTTGCATCGCAGGCGGAGATGTCGAACGAAGACCTTTTGAGAATCAAAAAACTGGTTAACATGGACATATACTGGGACAGGGTTGAAGAAATCAATGAGGTAGAAAATGAAGAATATGTTTATGATATTTCTGTAAACCCGGCACAAAACTTTGTCGGTGGATTTGGCGGTATATTTGCACACAACTCCGAAGAAAACTTAAGGAAAATTTTCGAGGACGCTGAAAAAAACGCGCCAAGCATCATTTTCATAGACGAGGTTGATGCTATTGCGCCAAAGCGTGAAGAGGTTACGGGAGAAGTGGAGCGGCGCGTTGTTGCGCAGCTGCTTTCATTAATGGATGGAATGAGAAAACGCGGGCGCGTTGTTGTCATCGCTGCGACAAACCGCGAGAATGCTATTGACCCTGCTTTGCGAAGGCCTGGGAGATTCGACCGTGAGGTTGAAATTGGCGTTCCGGACCGCAAAGGACGGCGCGAAGTTTTACAGATCCATACTAGAAATATGCCTCTTGACAAAAGCGTCAGTATCGATGAATTAGCAGCGAGAACACACGGTTTCGTGGGCGCTGATGTTGAGGCGCTGGCAAAAGAGGCTGCGATATCCGTTTTACGCAGAGTTTTACCGGAAATAAGATGGAGAGAGGAAGGCGAAATACCAGTAGAAATAATGGAGAAATTAATTGTTACGTCTGTTGATTTTGAAAACGCGCTGAAAGTCGTTGAACCGTCAGCGATGAGGGAAGTTTTAGTTGAGATTCCGAATGTAAAATGGTCTGACATAGGCGGGTTGGAGGGATTAAAAGAGCGCTTGCAAGAAGTTATCGAATGGCCGTTGCAGCATCCTGACGCGTTCAAGAAAATGGGGATAAAACCTCCGCACGGCGTGCTGTTATACGGCCCGCCGGGCTGCGGTAAGACGATGATTGTAAAGGCCGTTGCGAATGAGGCTGGCCTCAACTTCATATCTGTTAAAGGGCCTGAACTGCTTTCAAAATGGGTCGGCGAAAGCGAGAAGGCCGTGCGCGAGATATTCAGGCGCGCGCGCCAAGTTTCTCCTTCGATCGTGTTCTTTGACGAGATCGACGCTTTGGCGCCGAGGCGCGGATTAGAAATGGGATCGCGCGTAACCGAACAGGTTGTTTCGCAATTGCTGACGGAAATGTCCGGACTTGAAGATTTGCACGACGTTATTATCATCGCTGCCACGAACAGGCCGGACATACTTGATCCGGCTTTGTTAAGGCCTGGCCGTTTCGATCGCCACATTCTTGTGCCTGCGCCCGACGCTGCGAGCAGGGAAAAGATTTTCAAAGTCCATACAAACGAAATGCCGCTCGCCAAAGATGTTTCAATAGACAAATTGGCAAAAGAAACTGAAGGTTATTCCGGCGCGGATATTGAAGCGTTATGCCGCGAGGCTGCGATTGCGGCGTTGCGCGAGGACATAAAGGCGAAAGAAGTTAAATGGAGACATTTCGACAACATGATGAAAGTGATTAAACCGTCCTTATCGCCGGACTTGATGCGCGCGTACCAGGCTGTTTTCGAGAAAATGAAAAAACCTGATAAAAAAGACGAATTGCAAGAGCAATTAAGTTACGTTGGATAAAATTTACCTATGCTCGGACGTTTCTCTGATTTGAAGCCAACTCCATGCCTCGTTTTGCACATATGAGTAATCAGGCTCTTCCACGACAACTATTCCAGGATGTTCTCTTAATTTCGGATTTGTCGGGCAAAACGCTATTGGCAACCCGAATTGCGTAACGACGTAACTTGCGTCGTCAATGCCGATTGAATTTCCGTAAGTAAGCCCCAGAGACCTTAGAAGGTCGCTTATGACCGGTCCTTTATCTTCCAGCTTGTAAACCTCACCTGTGAACCTTCCGCCAACGAACATCGACGCAGATCCTACAACGCGATCCGCTCCTATCCTTTCCGCGAGATAATTACCGACAAGGTCCCAGCCGTCTGTGACGATTATTTGTTTACCGCCTGTTGCTTTTACCCATTTGGCAAAATCTTCCAATCCCGGCGTCAATTGCGCTTCACGTAAAGACTGGTAAAATGCCTCCAGAGGAAGATTTTCCGTTGCACGCCTCTCGACTTCCGCCAACGCTCCCTTATCTATCGCCAAACCCGCTGTCTTCGCCTTTTGGTCAAAACGCCCGAATTCGCCTGCCCTGACCAAACCGGACGGGTCGGTTATGTCGCCGAATTCACGCTCATACATCTGAACAAGTTCTTTGCTCATGACGCCATGCGCAATGAGATTGTCACGCGTTTGCGACACGTTGATCGGATTGTGCCTGCAATAAAAAGCCGACCTGTAGACCATGCGGTTGTCATGCCCGATCAAGGCGCAACCGTCCACGTCGTGATAAACGCCGAATGCCATAATCTTCTCAAGCCACATTAAGCATTTAAACTCACGATAACGACTGGCAACGAACCGGCTGCTTTTTAAATCGTACCGGAAATCTATTATTCCGTATGGCAGACGTTGTAGGCATGGGCGCACTGAACGAGGATATAATATTCATCATTAAACCCGGCAAAGAGGAAGAGCTTCTTAAACGGATTAAAAAAGAGGGACGCCACAATATCGTGACTTATGACGACTACAAAGATTACCTGGAATTCCAACAAAGGGTGGGCGGCGGGTCTGCTACCAACACTATCATAGACCTTGCGACAAGACGCTGGGGATGTGCATTCATAGGCGAGCTAGGCAACGATGAAACGGCAGCATTTATTGAAAAACAATTGAATAAACAGGGAATAGAAACCCTGGCAAAAAAAGCGAGCGGGAAAACAGGAAGCTGCGGCATAATTTTGCACAGCGACGGAAAATATTCTGTCCTGTTCAAGGAGGGCGTGAGCGATGATATAGAACTCGATGAAAATATGCTGGATAACGTGCGGAAGTGCAAACTTTTTCATTCATCGCCTTTCGCGTCGTTTAAATCATTAAATTCGCTGAAAACGCAGGTTGCGCTTGCCGCGGAAGCGAAAAAATCAGGCGTTGTTGTCAGCGTCGCTCCGGGGAGGCTGTACGCGGAGACTTTCATTAACAGCGACAAAATGGAAAAAAGACAACTAGTAGAAAAACTTTTGTTGAATTCAGACATAATATTCATAAACAGGAACGAAGCGCGCATGATCACAGGAGAGGAGAATTATGAAATTGCTTCTGAAAAAATGATAAAAACTTTTGGAGCAAAGGCAATTTGCATCACTCTGGGAATCAAAGGCTGCCATGTGCGAACAGCCGGCGAAAAGATCACGCTCGAAGCAATGGACACGAACCCTGTCACAACCCTTGGCGCAGGCGACGCATTTGCCGCAGGTTTTATTGACTCCTATCTCAGAGGAAAAGATATTATCGAATGCGCCAAGCATGGCAACGAATTCGCAAGTTTGTGCGTCAAGTTCATAGACCCGAACGAATATTTAGCTAGAATCAAGAATTAGAAAACCCGTAGGTTTCAACGAAAAGCTTACACTTTTCGTGCATAGAAAATCATGATTTTCTATGTCTAATTGAGAAAACATCGGTTTTCTCAATATAGAAGGCTCGGCAGTTTTCCAATAATTTTATCAGGCGTTGCGGATTCCAGCATACGCCTGCTGTGATAGCTGCCGGCTCTGCTTATCGCTATTGGGGATGCGCCGGCAGCTCTTGCAGCGATTATGTCCCATGTTTGATCGCCTACGTAACGGCCTTGCCGAGGCGGTATGCCAAGCTTATTGAAGGCGACGAGCAGCGGTTTGGGTGATGGTTTTGATTCTTCGCAGTCCTCCCTGCTAACTACAACGTCAAAAAATCCATCCATGCCATACTCGGCGATGTGCCGGTTCAATGTTGCGGCTGTAAGGTTTGAAACCACGCCTGTAACAGTTCCGCGTTCCTTAAGTTTTCGGACCGCATCCAGCACACCTGGAAAAATCCTGGTCTGGCCTGCGTATCTATCGAAGAATTCCGCGAATAATTTGTCCACATTCTGACTTTCGGAATCCGGAAAGCCAAGTTCCCTGTAAATCTCCCAGTAATCAGGCCTTGCCAGTTCCCTGTACTTTTGAATAGTCAGCGATTGCGTGCCGTAATAGCGCAAAACATCGTTCACTGTGTTAAGGACAGCCGAAAAGTCGTCCCTTATTGTTCCGTTCATATCGAAAAGCTGCACTTTCCCTGGCATATGCACCGGAAATAACAGACTCTGAAGGTATAAAAAGCTGCTTAAGATTGTTTTATATGTTGCGTATGGCAGGGCGGTTAATACTTGTAACGGACGCGTTTAACGACGTCGACGATGCTGTTGCGTTATACGGGCTGTCAAAATCCGATGCGGATTGCGCCGGCGTTGTAACAACTTACGGAAACGGGAGGATAAAAGCGAAAGCCGTAAGCAAATTCCTTAGAATGGCCGGCGCAAGGAATGTTCCTGTATATTACAGTAAAGTGTGGGAAACAAAATTCAAGGCACCCAATGAAATGGATGAAACAGACTATAGGTTTTTATCAGAAAACGAATTGCTGGCAGACAACAGATATTTTGGAATGAATCCGGGCGGCGAGGAATTTATCGCGGATAGCGTCAATTCTGACGCGGGTAACATTTCTGTTTTATCGATTGCGCCGCTGAGCGCGCTGGCTGACGCGATGCGAAACGTGAAAAACCAAAAACCAAGAAGGATTTATGTTATGGGCGGGCATGTTGGAAATTACTACGATAAACCAAACGCCCCGTACAACCATGCAAGAATTCCTGAATATAATTTTGCGTGCGATCCTGTGGCTGCAAGAGAGGTTTTGGAATCGGGTGCGGAAATTTTTGTTGTGGGAAAAAACCTCTGGACAAAAAACCTTTTCACACCCGAGGATTTCGAATTTTTGGCCGAAGGAACAGCGGCACAAACAGAACTGCTTAGAATGATAAAATTAAGGCATGCGAACAACCAGAGAACTTTGGCGCCTCTCGGAATTGAGGCGGAGCTTTTCATGTACGATCCCATTGCGACTTGCGCTGTTTTATTCCCTGAGCTTTATGAATTCCGGAAAATGAAGGTTATCGTTGATGACAAAGGCTTGACGCATGCAGAACCTACGGAAGAAGGAAACGTGTACGGGGCTGTGAGTGCGGATTTAGCAAACGTCAAGAAAAAGGTTTTATCTGTTTTAAGCGGTTAAGGTTTTCTGGCAAACAGGCTGTCATTCACCTGATAATTTTTGAGCTCACTCATATTTGTCACCGCGTGCAGGACAGGTATCAGGTAGGTCGGTTCACTTGCACGCAGTCTTTCCATGTTGTTGTAGCTGCCCGGGTACACCAGCGCGGCTGTGTCCAAGCCGGCGTTTCTGCCCGCGATTATGTCGTTGGCTGTATCACCGACCATTATGCCTCTCACTTCATGATCCGTTATTTTTCTTTTAGCAAAGCCCATTTTTCTCATAGCGTCCAAAACCGGGACTGGTGAAGGTTTTCTTTCTTCACAGTCGTCTCTCGTTACTACAGTTTGAACATGATTACCAATGGACGGAAACTTTAACATATAACCTTCCCAATCTTTCCTGGGCATGTCTGTGACAATTCCCACATGCCTTTTGCTCAATGCCCTGAGCGTTGTTTCCACTTCCAGCGGGCTTGTTGTGGTGCTTTTCAGTTCATTAAAAAATAACTGATAACGGTTCACGGCTTCGGCAAGTCCGTCTTTCGGTACACCCGAACTCGTGTATAAGTTTCTTGGCGATTTGTTTCTTTGTCTCCACGTTTCAATATCCAAAGGTTCCAGATCAAAACTTTCAAGGACGCGGTTGGTGGTTCCAAACGCAGCGTCAACCGAATTTATCAGTGGTCCGTCTGCATCAAACAGGTATACAAGGTATCTGAAGCGCGGGGATCGCGGCATAAAGATCAGGCTGCATATTTTTATGAATCACTGGCGTTTACGACGACTTTGGATGTAGGCGTTAATCGATGCTCTTTGCGCCGAACGCATGTTTGTAGACTCAAGGTAAAGCGCCCTTTCTAGGCCTCTCATATCTTCCATCTTGGCGTCCCAAAGGTTGGTGTATTCAAACCCTGTTCTTATGACGATTGCGCCGTTCAGGGTGCTGTTATCCAATTCCGCCCGGTTAAGCACTGCGTAACTGAGATCACTGCGCGTCTGCGTACGGTTAGGGTGTGTGTAGGGGCCCAAGTCTGCATGGGATAAAATAGCGCCCGGCAACCTGGCGTGTATAGCCTTTACACCCCTGGCCCTTGTATGAGGCGCGTATATGCCTGGAAAGCTTATGCCCGATATGTCTGCAAGATCAAGGATAACCGGCTCTCCAACAAGATTAACAGTCTTAAGGTATGCGTTAATTTCCGACATTTCTTCGGTTGTCAGCGGTTGTCCTGTGAATTTTTTCCTGTTGAAGTCCCGTTCGCCTTGTAACAGTCTTTGCATGAATTCCTTTCCGGATAGTTCTATCAGCTGCGTCATTTAGGATGCACCTTGAATTCTGTTAATAACAGAATCACCAAGAAAAGTTATAAACCCATAAAACGGCTATTTTGCTCAGCCCGTCGTCACAACAGGCTTGTCGCGAACAATTACTGTGTGCTCGGCTTGAGCGACCAACCCGCGGCCGGCTTCGCGCAACACGGCATGCGGCTGGAGCGCGCCCGCTGCGACCAATTGTTTAACAGCCAAATCAAATTTTATCGGAGTTATGCCCTTTATCCAGCGCTCGCAAAACGGAAGCGAAGAAAAGTCTTTTTTTGCCAGGCTTAATACCTGCCTGCTTTCAGGCAAACGAGTATTGTGGTCTTTAAGGTAACTAAATATGTAAACCCTTTCGCTGTCTTTTACAGCTCCGACGCCGTCGGTCGCGAAGGGCTCGACGGCAAAAACGTCGTCGACTTTAAATTCATAATCGATTCCATTGCGCACGTTTGGAATTGGAACAGGCCCGTGAAAAACAAATTTATCAAGGCTGTGACCTGTTAAGTTATTTACAGGTCTAAAACCTTTTGATTCTATTTCGCTTTCAATCGCTTCGGAAACCTGCGAGACTTTTTTTCCCGGCACCATTAATTTCGTTGCAGCGTTTACGGCGTTTTGCACAGCAACGATCATATCATTTTTTTCCGAACAGAACGTGACTGCGGCGTCTGCGATGTAACCGTCGATGTGCGCGCCCAGATCAATCTTTACTAAGTCGCCTTCTTTAACGGTTATCGCGTCGTTCGGAACAGCCGTGTAATGCGCCGCAACCTCATTGATGGATATATTAGCAGGGAAAGCCGGCATCGCGCCTTTCCTTACAATTTCGTTTTCCACAGTGTCCGCTATGTCAACGATTTTATCGCCCGGACGAACGCGCAGGGCGGCGAATATATCTTCCAATATTTTTCCCGCTTTCGTGTAATTATCGTAAATTTTTACGTCCATATCAAATCCCTTTTAACAAAAGGTCTTTGAGAACCCCAAAACTATTTTGGCTCAAAGGCCAACGATATAATATTACGACCGACTAGTAAAGGTTAATACGTACCCGACTTTTATCCTTTTGTTTTCCGCTTCGCCCGCATTTATTTCGATCGCATACTTGAATTTTTTCGGCGATTTTATGGTTTTCCATGTTTTCGGGCTGAAAGAAAGCGGTTTTGCGCTTCTTTCTATATGAACTATTTTACGGTTCCTATCCAAAAACAATAAATCCAATGAAAACTTCATTCCAAACATCCAAAACGACCATTGGTGTTCGAAAGGGAATGAAAATAACATGGCTTCGTTACTACGAAGTCTGCGACGGCCCATCAAGCCGACCGTTTTTTTTATAAAACCTGATGCCATCTCGGCGCGAAACAGTTTTTTTCCGCCTTTTGTTATTCCGACCATCGCTTAATTATAAGCAATGCAATTAATACAGCTTATGGGCGAGCCGAACAGTTATGACGTAATAGGCCATGTCGCAATAATAGAGGTTCCCGAGGGCGCGGATGAAAAGTTGATTGCAGAAAACATAATGAAGAACAAGAGCATCAGAACTGTTGTTAAAAAAGCTTCCGCCCGCGAAGGCGTCCATAGGACGCGCCAGCTAAAAATAATCGCAGGCGAAAAAAATCTGGAAACAATTCACAAGGAGCACGGGATGGTTTACAAACTTGATGTAGGAAAAGCTTATTTTTCGCCGCGTGAAGGCGAGGAGCGGCAGAGAATAACGAACGAGGTAAAGGATAACGAAACCGTTCTCGTAATGTTTGCCGGAATTGGCGCTTATGCGATCGCCATAACAAAGAAGAAACCTACAACGAAAGTTTATGCTGTAGAAATAAACAGCGATGCATACGAGTACATGAAAACGAACATAAGACTTAACCGTGTTGACGCGTTGGTTTATCCGTTAAAAGGTGACGTGCGAGTCGTATGCAAAAACATGGACGGTAAGTTTGATCGCGTTGTAATGCCTTCGCCCTCGAACGCGCATGAATTTCTTGATGTAGCGATAAAATGCCTGAAAAAAGGCGGCTGGATACACTTCTACACTATCAACAGAGAAGGCGAGGAAGACGCGGGAAAAGAGCTTTTGGCCAAAGCAGCGGAAAAACTGGGGCGAAACGCGATTAACGCGGAGTCGCGCAAGGTTTTGCCGTACGCGCCGAGAATGTGGAAACGCTGCGTGGAAGCGCAGATAAACTGAAGCATATCGATACAGTATACGAT
>JACQNY010000032.1 GCA_016202795.1 Candidatus Aenigmatarchaeota archaeon | reverse complement strand
TAGTGAGCTTCGTCCTTCGGGGCGAATCAAACTTGAACTCTATGAGGGGGGCTAAGTTGTAACAAGGTAGCCGTACGGGAACGTGCGGCTGGATCACCTCCTAATTTTGACCCCGCGAAGGTCGTTAGGAGTTAATCGGTCACGCCTAAAATTTGTTGCAATAGGTTTGTGCAGGAAAAGAAAAGTTTTTATACAGAACACCAATAGCTCAAAACGAGTTGAGTATGAAATATCAGCAGTATACGATACTCAACTCGTTTTCTAATCTGCAAATTTTTCTATTTTTACCAGTTGTAGAGCATAGCATTCCAAAATTAATCGTCAATTAACGTATATTTAACATATTCAACGGCATAGAAATGCTTATATTGCGCATAGGGTATGGATATTAAGTTTATTCGTTACCGTTAAGGAGTGAATTTGTATGGCATTTGGTTTGAAAGAACATGAAAGATTGAGGAAAAGCGTCCAAGACGCAATGATAGCATTGCCTATGAACGCGATCTATCTCAACAGCAGGACTGGTGTTAAACTGCAGTTTGACGGATCAGACGGCAACCCACACGTAAGATACCTTGACCCGATGGCGTCTTCCGCTATCGCGAATGCATTGGTCCCGATGGGCGGCATTATTTACCGCGGTGGCCACGGTGGTGGTAAGACAACCTTGGCGCAAAAAGTCGCATACATGGTCACAGGCATCCCGGAATCAGAACACGGCTACATAAGCGGCAACGACGACCAGAATGTCAGCACGCTTATCGGCGCTTTCAAGACAGGTAAATTAATTACGACAGGTGAAGAGGAAGTCGTGTGGCGCCGTTTCGTCACATCGCCTGTGAAAATCGTTGATGAGTTAAACCGTTTTCCTCCGCCTGCGCAGAACGCATTATTCAGATTATTGAACAAAGGCGTTGCGGAATTCGTCGACTATGAAACAAGAGTTGAAGATTTTATTTTGATGGCAACAGAAAACCCGAACGATCCCGGAACTTATCCGTTAAGCCGCCCGTTCGTTGACAGGTTTGGTTTATGCATTCCCGCACCGCAGATCGCATCAGCCCAGGACCAATACGCATTGTTAGAAAGGCCTGACGAAAAATTAGCCGGATTGAAAGCCGATAAAAAACTTTCATGGGAAGAGCTGAAAAAATTAAGGAAGATGGTTTCCGAAGATGTTGATTTGGATCCGGAAACGAAAATATATGCAATTTATCTTACGCAGGCAATCTCGACATGCATTCGCGCTGACGGCAACGACAAATCGCACAACGCGCTGCACATACCCGATCGCTGCAAAGGCTGCCATTTTGACACGGCGAATTCGCTTTGCCAGATGACGCAGACCGGTATATCCGGCCGGGCGGCGATTGATCTGCAGAGATACGCAAAAGCTTACGCTTGGGTTGCCGACGCTTTCGCAGACCCGCAACATCCGAGCGTCCAGCCTTCCATTCTTGAAGCTGTCGCTCCGTACGCGTTTTTCCACAGGCTGGAACCGAACGAAACAAGGTTAAAAGAGAACGGCGGTTCCGGAGCAGTGGGCGCGGAATTCAAATACGTTTCAAGCGTTGTCGCGCGCGCATCGCAAGGCTATGCAGGCGTGCGCGATGTGCTGGTTGAGGATTTCCCTGCAATAATTGGCGGTGACAAAGAGTTTGAAGGCTCAAAGCTGCAGGACGCCGCAAATGGTGATTTAGTTTTACAGACCCAGTTCGTGCCGCTTGCGAAACAGGCCAGCGCGCCAGAGTTCAGAAGTTTTATGAAAACGCTGCAGAAAGACTTAAGTGAAGGCGAGCTTATGGACATATCAAGGCAAATCATGTTTGGCAGCGAGTTGGAGCCCGAAGCAAAAGAACGCCTGATGTCAGAAGTCAGGAAGCAGAATTCAAAGAAAAAGTAAGGTGTTGTAATGTCCATTGATGAAGAAATGAGAAAAGCGAGAGAAAGAGACCCTGCTAATCCGAACGCTGGCCCTGTAAATACCGGAGTTCCTAATTACGGTGAGTTGTACAACGAAACTGCTGGTGATTTGGCTGCTGTAGCAAGCGGACTGTTCAACCGCGAAAACAACGCTGTTGCCACGCTAATGTTTCCTGCGCACCTGATTCTCACGCCTGAAAAGGTGCCGGCTGCAACGCCTGATGCCAACACTATGGTATTGAGCGTAACATTTCCTAGAACAATACCTAAACAAGTTTACCTCCAACTCCTAAACGGGATGCATCCATATTTGGCCGAAACCGATTTTGTTAAAGTGGAAGATGAAGTTCCGCTGGACGAAATCGAACGAATTCTGGGCATTAATTTCGATTATTTGCGGCAAGGCGACCGCCTAGACATCAGAAAATACAAACGCACGGATGATAAAAAAACCTATTGCATGCCTGTAGCCGTGCATCCT
>JACQNY010000023.1 GCA_016202795.1 Candidatus Aenigmatarchaeota archaeon | reverse complement strand
TCCTGATTGCGTTTTTGTTCACGCTGGTTTACGGCGACGCGATATTTTTGATTCTTAAAATACTGGCGGGATAAAAAACCAATTTATTCTAAAACAATCGGCACCATCGCCTTTGTTCTTTGCAATTCCGTTTCCAGCTCGTTCATCCGCTCGTTAATCGCTGTGATATCCTTTTTCAATAATTCATCCTCTAACCATTCTGATCTGGCTTTAACGCGCTCAACCTCACCGGTTAATTTATCCAGCTCTCCGACTTTCGACCGTTCTAATTTCTTACGGAAGTCCTCGACATCGGATTTAAGCATTTTTATCTCGGATATCTGCGATTCGAATTTCTGCATTTTGTTGTCCACATCCGTGCGCATCGAGTGAATTTCCGCCGGAACTTGCAGCATAACCGATTCTTTTATCTCCTTTGTCTTCTTGTTCATTTCGTCCATAGTTGATATCTTGAATTTCACAAGCTCCGCATAAGCGTCTTTGTTCTTCTGGAGCGCCTTGTCAGCCTCGGAGCGCCATGAAGCGATTTGCGGCATAACCTTGTTTTCAACCTCTTCCGCGCTGTTGGAAATCTGGTCGATTATTGAAATCTTGAATTTGTGGAAGTCTTCGTATATCTCGCGCTTCGTCTCTTCCATCCCCGTAGAAGACATGGCCCGCTGTAACTGATTCATCTTCTCGTTCAGGTCGCGCATGGTTGAATCGCTGATCCTTTCGACCTCGGCCTTTAATTCTTCTTTAAGGCCCAGACCTTCCGCCGGTTTTATCCTTGATTCCAAATCAGCGAATTTCGCGTCAAGGTCGCTCCTTATGTCCGACTTGACGCTTTCTATCTCATTTTTCAAATCGCTTATAACAGACTTGTCCGCATCTCCCTGCGCAGCCTTGCTTGCTGTCTGAACCGAAGAGCGCATCTCGCTGTAGATCTTGTTCGCGCTTGCCTGTAATTTAGCGTCGAATTCGCCCATTATCTCTTGTTTGAAATTGTCCGTTAACTCGACGTGTGGGCCGGCGGTTTTCATGTTTTCAATTTTTGCTATTTTAGTCCTGAGTTCCTGTATCTCCGATTCCAGCGCGCTGGCGTCGAACTGCGCATTCACCGGAACCGCAATCTTGCCCATCGGAGCATTTTCAAGCCTTTGCCGAAGCGAAGAGACGTCCTGCGCGACTTTGTTCGAAATTTCATTTTTCAGGCTTTCTATCTGCTCCGCGCTCAATCCTTTTTTAGACTGTTCAAGGGAGGATTCGATATTATGAACCTCATCAATGAGTTTTTCTATGGACTGGAACTTGTCGCTTTTCGTGATTTGTTCAACCCAGGACAGCCTCTGCTGCGTTTCTGGTGTTAGCGCGGCAGACAGCTTTTCAATGTGTTCTAATTGCTCTTTGATTGCTATGACGTCTAGTTTGTTAAGCAGTTGGTAGTCTTCTATTTCAGAAAGTTTTTCCTCTATAACCCTAACTCTGGGGTCTTCGGCAGAATTCAACATCATCTCTGGCATTAAATAGAATTTCTTTTCAGTATGATATAAACTTTTCAGTCTTGATTTTTCCAGCCATTTTCGTTAACCAGGCGTACCAGACAACCAGGACAGCCAGCGACAAGCCCAGTTTCCAGAGATATTCGTGGAAAACACGGAAATAGCCGAAACCCATGTTAACAGCGACCCACAAAAGGAAAGCTATTCTAACCACGTTTACGGCGTAGAGAATAGGTATTCCAACCAGCGCAAGAAGCCGTTTTTTATTGCTTATTTTTGGTACAGCAAGCACAAGCGCTAGGTAGGCGACAGCCGACTTCCAGCCCGTGCAATCCGCGGCTATATTAATCGTAACAGGTCCGTCAACTGTATCCAATTTCAAATCGAACCCGTCGACATCAGCATTGACGCCTGCCACCTTTGCGACCGACAGAGCGTTGTCGCGCACCGCGTACTGTAGCGAGTCAAAACTCGGGTTAATCCAGAGGATGAAATATAGAGGCAACGAAAGCGCCGCGACCCTGGCTAAAAAAACGGCAACAACCCAAAGTTTGCGTTGCCTTTCATCCAGCCGAAGTTTATGCATTCGAACCTTCGCCCCGATTATCGTATTCGGAATCCAACACTAATTTTATTTTTTTTGCCGTCAACCTGCCGACGCCTTTTATTTCAATTAAATCGTTTTCCGAAGCGTTGAAAAAATTGGCCGGCGACCCGAAATGTTTTAACAGCCTCTCGGCCGTTATTTTGGAAATCTTTGGCAGCCCGGCAAGAAGATATTCTTGTTTTTCTTTCATCGTTACGGTTTTCTTCTTGCCCCTTATGCTTATTGGCTTTTTCTCGTCTTCCTGTTCGCGTTTAGCGATCCAGAACATCTGCGCTGCCGTTTCCTCAACGCCTGTTGTCGGCAGTATCGGCACTTTGTAATCCGTCACTATGCTCGCCATAACGCCGCGTATCGCATTAGGATGCATCTTGCTGCGTGAAAACAGCCCGTTGCCTTCCAGTATCAATACAGGTGATTCGAAGTTCCTGTTCAACTCTGTTAACTGGGCGAATAACCGCCCGTCTTTTATCGAACTTAGAAAATCTTCAATTGTCTTTCGCTCAACAGCCACACGATCGGAAAGTATGTAATCGCCCACCTCGATGCTGCGAATCACGACGCGCGCGCCGTAAGATTCGATAAGTTTGTCTATATTGGTCCCTGTTTCATGCGTATCGACTACGACTGCTATTTTTCCCGCGCCAATTATTTTTTGGCCCATTTGTTAAGACCCTTCCCGAAATTTAATTCCTTTCCCTGCATTTTTGTGAGTATGCTTTTCATCCTTCTTTCCTTGTGGTGGGATGACCAATAATAAGCTTCGTCCCGTGTGTTTTTAGCTATCAGGACAAATATCTTTCCTTTCACGCTGCGGCCGACGCGTCCTCGGCGTTGTATCGAACGTATCTCCGACGCGATAGGCTCGTAAAAAATCGCAACATCCACAGCCGGTATGTCCAAGCCTTCTTCGGATATGGATGTTCCGATCAAACAGTTGTAATATCCTTCACGAAACAATCCAAGCCTTTTCGTTTGTTCCGTTTGCGTTAACCCTTCGTCGTAATCGCTTCTTGTCGCCTGTCCTATGAACGATATCGGTCTCGCCCCGCCTACGTTTTTTAGCAGCTGGGCAATGCGGCTTACAGTGTTTCTGTAATTGGAAAAGATTATTATTTTCGCTTCTTTGTTTTCATCGAAAACCTTTTTAACTATTTTTGTTAACTCGTGCATCTTCGGATGCTCAACGCCTTTTTTTAACAGTTCTTCGGCTTTCTTCATGCACAGTTTTATTTCCTCGTCAGACATGATCCGCTTTACAGCGCGTGTTTTCCCTTCTTCCGCGTCGGTTGACATTTTGCGCAAGTAATTTACCAAAGCTGCGATGCCCTGGCTTTCTATCATTTCAACCGCGTGCTCGACTTTCAATAATTCGGCAATCATGGAGACTGCGAAAAACGCAGACTTGTCCCCTTTTCTTATTCTTTCTTGCATTTGCCTTTGCAGTTCTATTAACCGCCCTTTGCTCATGTTAACCGAAAGCGTATCTAATTTTTCCGCCCTTTTTTCTATGTAATTTTTTAATATATCGCGGACCTCTTCGAAATCCTTTGGAAGATCAACGAAAACCCATTCGACGTCCTTTTCCCTGACATACGGCGCAACGTCTACATCCGTCTCTAATCGGATTTCGACAGCTTCTATGCCCAGTTCGGCGCACATCTGGTTTATTTTTTCCTTCGATGAACCGGGCGATGCTGTCAAAGCGAGTATTCGCCCGTTTTTGGAGGCTTTTAAAAACTGCTGCGCGACTTCCGAATAAGCGTAAGCGCCGCGCGCGCGGTGGACTTCGTCAAGGATCAACAGGGAAAAATTTTCCAGATCTATGACGCCGTTTGCAATATCATTCTTGACAACCTGCGGCGTTGCGAAAATTATTTTTTTCCTGTATAAAAACTCACGATCAATCGGGTCTATAAAACCTGTTATCGCCTCGATGTCTTTTTCGCCGATGTTGAAGAATTTGTCAAAGGAGTTCTTGTGCTGCGCGACCAAAGGCCTGGTCGGGGCTAAAAATAAAATCCTTTTATCCGGCTGTTTTTGCAGTGTGTGAGCTACGACCATTGCTGACAGAGCTGTTTTGCCTAAACCTGTCGGCAAAACAACCAGGGTGTTTTTGCTTATCGCCGTGGCGAGTATCTTTTCCTGGTATATGCGGGATTCTATAGAATTAGGCTTGATCAGCGGATGATCGACGTACTGCACAGATTAAATTCAATTGTTTGATTAATGTGCTTTTATACTGGGTTTGCCGGTAAAAAGCGTTAAGTTTTTTGTTCTTTAATCGCAATCGGACTGCCGCCTGCATGCCAGCTCGTGCGCGGGCGCACAACTAAGCTGTACAGCTTCTCGGAATTGTCGTCAAGTATTATCGCTGTGCCTTTCCATTTTGGCAATTCGTCCAAGCTTTTTTGTATGTTGTTTAGCAGGTAAGTCTGCATAACCGTTTCCAGCGCTTTCACGTCCTGTTCCGACGTTAATCGATGCGATAACACAACATCGGTCTGCGACAGCGCGTCTGGATGAAGCTTGTAAGGCTGCTGTGTTATGAAAACAGTTGATATTCCGGGTTCGCGGCCGAGTTTAACAAGTGTCAGTAAGGCGTCTGACGAAGTCGTTTTGGCGTCATTGGGAAGAAACTGGTGCGCCTCGTCCATCATTAACCAGACCATTGGTAATTCGGATTTATCCTCGCCGAGCATGGATTTCGCCTCTTCTTCCTTGCGGGCGATCAAACGGGCTTGATATATTTTCTTCGAGATCAGGCTCACGAAAAGGTTTTTTGTGGCCCAGCCTTCATAATGTGAAATGTCGATAACGGATATTGAGCCTGGCTTAAACATCTCATCAACCGAAATTTTCTCCTTGCCGAAAATGCCCCACGAGTCCACGTTTTCAAACAGCCCTTTTAGCGTGTCCTTGTGTTTTTGGTCAGCCCTTTTATCAGAATCTATCTCCGCTATGACTTGCCTGATGTCGTATTCAACGCTCCGCTCTTTCAAGCTTTTTATCACACGTCCCAGAAGGACGCCGACATCGCTGAAAGCTTCTATGTTAAAAGTTATCGTCCAGTCCTCGGCAGTAAATTCTCCCGCAGGCAGCGAAATCGTGTTGTCCCAAAGTATGCCCGCAGACTCATATTCCACGGCCTTGCCGCGCGGTATGAACAGGTTCACGTCAACGCTTTTCGGCTTCAAATCCCATTTTCTCAGCAGCTCGGAATCTTTATCGTTCGGGTTTTTCATTGACCAGTAAATTCCCATCGGGTCTATGATTATCACGGCAAGGTTTTTTCTAAGCTCATCTGGCAAGGCGGAAATTCCTTCGGCGATGACGCCCGCGCTATACGATTTTCCCGTACCGCGTTTGCCGCATATGAGCATCACGTGCGGCCTGACCAGGTCGAGAAGTATTTTACTTGTCGTGTGCGCATCCTCGCCCGTCCCGACAAT
>JACQNY010000024.1 GCA_016202795.1 Candidatus Aenigmatarchaeota archaeon | reverse complement strand
TCCTCCACGCGGCGTCGCTCCGTCAGGCTTTCGCCCATTGCGGAAGATTCTCGGCTGCTGCCTCCCGTAGGAGTCTGGACCGTGTCTCAGTTCCAGTATGGCTGACCATCCTCTCAGACCAGCTACCCGTCATAGGCTTGGTGAGCCATTACCTCACCAACTACCTGATAGGGCGTGGGCTCATCTTTGAGTGATAGGCTAGCACCTTGCGGTGCCTGTCCCCACCTTTCATAGCATCTTCCGAAGAAAACGATATCGTATCCGGTATTAGCCCGTCTTTCGACAGGTTGTCCCGATCTCAAAGGCAGATTCCCACGTATTACGCATCAGTTCGCCACTCACTTTCCGAAAAAGCTAGAAAGTTCGTTCGACTTGCATGCCTTATCCACGCCGCCAGCGTTCGTTCTGAGCCAGGATCAAACTCTCCGTAGAGAATTTTCGAATCGCCGTGTACCGAAGCACACGACCATTCAACTCAACAGACGTCGACCCTCGCACAATGATTCAAAACTTGTGAAAGAACAAAAACAGGCAAATCTTTTTCAAGAAATGCCTGTTGTTAAACTGGTTGGAGAAAACCGAAAGACTTTTGGTTTCCCGATGAATTACAAAAACAAAAAATGCTGTTTTCGATTGATAATTTTTTTATGATTTCAAAAAGATCAACTTGCTACAAAAATTTGCCGGATTCATTCCCCTTACTTGAAGGGCGTGTATTGTATGTGAGTCACTTCTACCTGTCAACATTTAAATGTCATTTTTCGGTAACCTTAAAAAACGACTACTTTTGGCACAACTTTAGCTAAAAATTAAAAGTGGCAGTCAGTTCACCTTAAAAATGAGGGCCGCTTATGCCATCACCTCATACATCCAGCGGCTCCGGGCGTCCTGTGCAAACATCCGAAGATGCTCTGAAATTCCAAGCACTTCGGCAATGATTTCGATGGGATGGATTTCTTCTTCGACTTTATAGTCTTGTAAAAGCTTTAGCACTTGTTCTTTCAAATAAGATTGATCTTCCGGACGCCCAAACGCTTTAAAAATAGCGGTGGTATCGTTCTCGAAAATAGCGGCTTGGTCGATTCGATCAAGAATTAAAACTTGTTTTCGGTATACTTCAGGCATTTTAGACAGGATGTCTTCTTCAATTAATTGCCGCCAACTTGGCGTGTCTGTCAAAATAACAATTTTATTTCGGCTGGCGTTGTTAGCAATCACGGCAGTGACAATATCAAGCGAACGAGCAAGATGAGGAAGAATACCAATGATTTCTGTCCGCGATACGCGAGGAGCTTGCTCAACCGCGGATGAATGATTCATTACCGATTCATTTTTGGATACCAAATTTATTTTTGCCGTTCCCTCTTTCACGTTTAGATTCAGTAAGTTCCCAAAAGCAGTTTGCGTGTGAAGTGTCACTGTCATCAAAATTCCCGCAACAATCGTTTTCAGTTTTGTTCTCAGTTCACTTCGCGCCTCGTTGGAAATGAGAACCGATGGATCGAGAGAATTGAATACATGTTCGTCATTGCGAGGAGCGCCGCGACGAAGCAATCTGTGTTCCCATTCTGGGATCCTTTCGACACCATGTCTAACGCTGTCTCGCGATGGCTGCAGACCGTCGACGGTTGACTGTGGATTAATCCGCCGCGCTGTTTGGCGAAGCTCGGAGCGGGATGGTTCGCTGCTTTTATTTTGAGATCTAACAGTAGTATTCTCAACTTTATAGAAGCGGTTCGATGAACGGCTTCGGCTCCAATTTCCGTCGAAAACGTCAGGTAAATCGCGGCGATGGGGCTTCGTAGGCATAATTTTCTGATGGTCTGGAAAATGAAGGTTGAGTTCCTCGGCGAGAAGCTCGATATATTGATTTTCTGTCCTTGTATCATCAGAGTATATGCTCTCATCAATGACAAGATATCCTTCAGGTTTCATCAGTTCCTGCGCTTTAGGAAGCCATGTGCGCGGATTCCCAACAGCGTCTGAGAAACCGAGCAGATCAAAAAAAGTGACTAAATCGTAACTATTCCGAAGCAAACCGTGTCGATCAATATCAAGCTCTCCTATTTCAGAGTCAACGAAATCCATCGCCAATCTCCCGTGTTTACTTTCTCGTCTCAAGCGATTATTAATTCTTCTCATTAATTCTTGAGCTTCCCAGATAGTTTGCGAGTCTTGATCGACGAATGTCACTTTTTTGCCTGTCAATGCAAGCAAAAAATGCGCATAAAAAAGCCCATTTCCCGCCATTAGAATTTTTTGGATTGGATACCTTAAAACTTCATCTGCAAATAATTCAGCGCGGAACAAATCATCTTCATCATTAATAAAGGTTTGTAACAATTGATAAGCTCCGTTCAAGGGCATTTGAATTGTATTTTCGTTAGAACCACGAAGCTCGGAGCGGTTCGTTTCGGTTCGTCGGGCAGGACTCCTTATGAATTCCCCTGAAACACCAATTCTAGATACGATTGTTCCCAGCACAAGACTGTCCTCAACGCCGTCCACTTTACCGCCAGACGAATAGATTCGGAAC
>JACQNY010000022.1 GCA_016202795.1 Candidatus Aenigmatarchaeota archaeon | reverse complement strand
CATTTTGAGATGGAAATTTTCATTATTAGACTTTATTTTTCCTACTAATAAAGATTTTTTCGCGCTTAATCAGAAAGAAAAAGCAAATTTTTGGCAAGAATTCAATTTTTAGAAATGAAAAATTATTCCGTTTTGTGATCATGCTTGCGGCAAAGCCGTTTTTGCCTAGTTATGCCTTTTTTCAAGGACAATAATTACGTCATTGTCCGTGCTGTCGGAGTTCCACGCCTTCAGAAAGGTCTTTTTGGGAGCTTTCTTGTTCGGCTTGACGTCTCTCGGGCCGGACGCATGGTAAAATATATTATCGTTATCGAACCCGGTCACGACAGCGAAATGGCCTTGGTAGGTTTTTATTCCCTTCAGGATTTCCCTGTAATCAACAAGCATAATAGGCACGTGGCCCTTTTTGATGTGCGATTCGATTTCCTTGAAAGTCAGGATTTTCCTTTCAAAGATGCCGTGCCTGAGCAGTATTTTTATCGATTTTATGAATTCGGGCATATTCGAGAGCTTTATCATCTTTTCCGCATCCTTCCCGAAGCGCTTTCTGATAAAAGATTCGCCTTCCAGAAAAGGCTCGAGCTCGCCTTTCGAGTAAAATCTTACGTCGAGCCCGAGTTCGTGCAGTGCAGATGCAATTTGGGTCGTCCATGTCCAGAACCCTTTTTTCCTATCTGTGAGCCTATCCAGTTCCTCTACGCTGTATTCCTTGTTCAGAAAATATTTCAGGACAGACTGCATCGCGACCTGTGCGCACTGGTTGCCCTCGCCATCATTTCTGTAGAAAGGAATTTTTAGGAGCATAGAAATAATTGTTACGATATGGATTTATTTAGCAAGAAGCAGCCTACGCTTGGGGCACGTTTATTGATTTAGACTAGTCCGCCTTGCTTCGTGATTTATAGTGCAAGACATAACATTTTAGACTGATATTATAGTTATGTCTTCACATACATGGTGAAACTTCGTTTCAACTGTACAGGTTAAGCTTCGCTTAACCATGTATAGTACGGACAATGCATATTACATCCAAATAGTATTGTCCGATACTATAGTTATTTCTTCTTTCGGAAAAATCGCTTTCCTTCTTTTTCCCCATAGCCTTCTGTTTCGATGCCGATGTTGGCGAATGCGGATTTTATCTCTACCTGTTTCTTGCCGCGCTGGAATGTCACAGAAGCCTGCGGCAGCCTTATCGTGCCATGGACGCCGAAAACCGGCAGGATTTTGTAGGAAAGAATCCTCTCTTCATTTTTATGAATATCCCTCACCTTCCACGTAAGCTCTGTCCCCGCAGCCGTTTTCTTCTTGGTCGGTTTTGGTCCCTCGCCGTCCTTGATATTGAACACGGACGGCACAAAGTCCTTCACTTCTGCGTTTTCGATTTTCCTGCCTGTCGAATTCTTGATTTCAACACCAACCGTGAATTCCTCGCCTTCCTCGATGAATTTCCTCTCAAGTATGAATTTCTTCAGCTTTATTATTCTGATTTTGAAGAAGAATACCCACACGGCAACCAAGACAACTAGTATGAACACGAAAAGCGGCGTATAGTCGATTTTGTAGGACAGTGTTCGCGATTCCCCTGGGCTTACGTCCTTCACCAGCCATGTGAATTCGCCGCCTTTGACGGATGCCGGCGTTTCCCCGGAATAGAACGATGCTTCAAAAGGCGAAATCCGGTCTGTTACGAACGCGTCATCCACCACGTTGCCGATGTTCGTTACCGTGATGTATTTGCTGAAGCCGAACACTAGAGGTTTTTGCACAGCCTCGCGGATGAAGTTCGCCTGGCTGACAACGGAAAACGTTTTTGTCTTCTCCCTGGTTTCGCCGTCGCTGCTTGCTTTTACAACTATGCTGTACAAGCCTGCTTCAGACTGCTTTGGCAGTGTGAATGAATATGTCACGTTTTTGATTTCGCCCGGGTCTATGCTTTCTATGTTTTGCTCAAACTCAATCAGTTGCGAAGAGGGCGTATTGACCGATGTTACGACTTTCACGTTTTCTGCTGTCTTCAGCTTGTAATTCTTAAGCCATGCTGTTGCGCGCACCTGCCCGGTCGGCGTGAAGTTTCCAATGGCCTCTATTTTTTCAATCTCGACTATTTCAATCCTATTCACGCTTACGAAAAGAAATTTTTTCTGCTGCTCGCCTGTTTTCAGCGACTCTGCTAGGATTGTTATCTTATACACGCCTATTGGCGTATCCATGAAAGGCGAAATGAATATCTTGAGAAACTGGGGCCCTTCTTCCGTAACTTTAATCATACTGTCGCTCTGCGTTATCCACGGCTTCGGGTCAAGTATCGAAAAAGACACGTCATCGGCCTTGGCGCTATCCACCCTTATAGAGACCTCCTTTGTTGCGCCGATGGGCACCACTATGGTCTCTTCCGGGACCGTTACCGTGAATGCGAAAGCGGGCGCGGCTGATAAAACGATAACCAGCATTACGGCTATTACTAAATGCTTCATGATTTCGCCTTAATTAACCTATTTTTGCGCCTAATATATAAGCATTACGAACGTGATTTTAGCGTGATTTCCCAATTACTTTAAATTGGTTCGATTGACCAAAGTATTTATGAGACGAGCTGCGTTCTTGGCGGGAATGGCTGCTGTGGTGCTCACATATGGCATGTTTCTTGGTGTCCGCAGAGGCGAAAAAGTAGAGGCAGCTGCGGTTACGGACAATATGAACGTCATGCGCGAGGCGAGGCTTTTCACAAGAGATATGATGTTAGCGCATGGGACGTCAATGGCGACGGCAACATGGACCTTGTTTTGAAGGACCCTGACCTGCTGAAAGATGCGATGCTTTATAGCAGCGCAAGGCAAGTTCTCATCGGCGACGGTAGGGGCAATTTCACGCCTGAAAAAATGAATTCTGGAAGATGATTATTCTTTCTCAATTAAGTCCTCAAATTCCTTGTGCTTTTTCAGGAACGTTTCGTCTATGTAGGCAGAAGAAGAAATAATCTTCAAAGCATGTTTTTGGGCGTATTCGAAGGCAGCGATGCAAAGCTCCTCGGCAACGTCCT
>JACQNY010000026.1 GCA_016202795.1 Candidatus Aenigmatarchaeota archaeon | reverse complement strand
GTAAATTTTTTCAAGAAATGAACCTTGATGGGTTTGAACCCATGTTTGAATTCTCTGAATTGTCGGTGAAATTTCAGGTGTCGTTATTTGTTGCGAACCTGCTTCCCCACTGCGCACCTCGGCCCGGGGGGATTTGGAGTGGTCTTGATCGCGGATTTCAGGACGATCCGATAAATTTTTAGACTGACCCCATTCTTCAAATTTCTCAACTTCTCGCTTTAGTTCCATGAATCTTTGATAAAGATCGGGATCGGACTTTCCAATATAATATTGCCCTTTGGTTAAATCCGAAAAAGCCTCTTTCAAGGAATCAAATACACCGCGCGCTTTCATTTCTTGCCAGTGAAGCTGAGCAAGTTCAGGATTAGACTCAATATCTTGTTTGATAATGCTTAAAATTTGACTCAGATAGTTTAGATCAGCTTCATCTAATTGCATCGGTCCACGAGCTAGGTAGAAATAATAATGCGATAGGCCTTCAAGTAAATCGTGAAAACGGACAAAATTGTCTTGCCTTACTCGCTGCGGATCAATCGAGAGGATAATATTTCGTTCAATTTTTGGATCAACGTTAAGCCCCACTTTATTCCGTCCTAAAATTTCATTACCGCGGAGCATAAATAACTCATACAACGCGCTTCGGACAGGTGCAGAAAATTTGACTGGAGGAAGCCCATAAGGGGGGTAAAAATCCCGCTCGTAACTTCTATGAATGGCTTCGATCCGTGCTTGAAGTTCATAGATGGGTAAATCATAACTTGATTTTAGAGCGATCGTATGGACAACAGACCGATAAAATCCTCGAAAAACCCGATCGGAAATATTAAAACCTTCGGGACTCATGATGAAAAGGGTGGCGCTTAACACCGCAGCCATGGCAACTCGCTTTGACCAAACCTGCAAGCGAGAAAATTGAGCGCCTTCACGGCCGCTTTTAATCGGCGCCTTGGACTTGCGAAGTTGCGTATTGATTAACCACAAAAAAGCAGTTGTGATCAAAGCAAGCCCCACGACCCCAAAGGGATTAGGAGCGTCGAAGATCAGCCAAAAGCTGAGCTCTCTCGGATCAGTGTCTGAACCAACATATGATGGTTGGCTAAAACTTACATAGCGAATCCACATGTTGATATGGGAAAGGAGCTCTTTGAAGTGGCCAAAGCCAGAAAGATCGTGATTCCGTTGAATAAAACCTTCCGTAAAAAAATTGAGGATTGTGAGGGGAACCGACAAAACGAGAACGATCGCGGTCTTGAAAAAAAGATGGCGATTCAACCAAATTCTAAAATCGAACAGCCAAGCAGGTTCGTACGCTCTTTTCAACTTTATTTTTTCATACGCATTGGATGTTCCCCGTCTTTCATTCAAGTAACCTTTGATATCCCTAAAATCCGAGGAGTCCTGGACTTGAATGACAACTTTATGATTGCCCTTCCCCAGATTTTGCGGAGCCTGTCTAAAGAGGATTTCATGTAAGCCGGTGAGTGAGTTAAAGTCTTCGGATGGTTGGCCATTACGTAATTGGAGAATGTAAAAATCAGCGGCAGTGATCGCTTGATAGATTCGAATGAACGTGTAAAGCACGACGCCCATTGCCATTGCCATCCAGTGAGCTTGAGAAATCCAGAATCCGAAGAGACTAAAAGGGGCGAAAACAAACAAGGTCACAATGAGGACGCCAAGGGCAACGTCAAGAAATGGAATGAACGGGCGACCGCGATTACGGACTGGGAGAATTTTTTCTTCAAAGCTAAGCTTGGGATTTACAGCCGCCAGTTGAGTTTCAATTTCATCGGATTGCCCGCGAAGCCGTTCCAGCGCGCTTTCCAACTCTGAGATTTTTATTTTCGTCTTACGAAGCTCGCGAGCTTCGCCATCCAAATACTTAATCTGTTTCCAATGTTCGGGCAAATTGTTTTGTGCTTGAGCAATGGACATGCCGGATGTTTCCGATATCAAATTTTTACCTTGTTCGAAAACATCATCCGCATATCTCTGAAGAAATTCCAAATGCTCTATTTGCCGCACCGCATTCCCTTTAGAATCCAACTCAAAATAAAACCACCGGGCAACTTTTCCTTCTTGGACCTGTATCGCTAAAGCACGGCCGTAAGGCGAAAGTCTCCGCTGAGTTTGTTCCGCCCCTTCAGGAATTAACTTTTTAACTAAGTCGCTGCTCATTACTCGATCAACGACCGCTGAAGGATCTGCCATCCGCACCTCCGCGCGGGCGTACTCTGGGATGGCTTGGGCGATCTGCTTGAAAATGTCCCTCACCTCCTGCTGCCTTTTGGGAAGATGCTCTTCGGATCCTGGAAGTTCGCCTAAGATGGTACCCTTTATTTTTTCTACCGCGAATTGTGTACTGCCAAGAAAGACAAGCGTGTCTGCCACTTCGCGCCAGGCGCCTCGGTTACCAGGGTCGGCTTGAAGGGTGTGCTCAAGCACGCTAAAAATGCCTCTATACTTTTGAACCGCTCGGTAAATTCTGATGAGCTCCACGCGCGCTGAGATATTCTGAGGATCTTGATTGAAAATAGTGCGGTAATTTTCGATCGTCCTGCGAACGTAGTCTTTCAGTTGATCTCTTAACTGCTGCAACTCGAAGTACGTAAGATTTTTGGCGAGGTAAATGCCTGTTAATTTTTCTCCCTGAAACTCAAGTTGGAAAGGT
>JACQNY010000025.1 GCA_016202795.1 Candidatus Aenigmatarchaeota archaeon | reverse complement strand
TATAATACCTGATTATTTGCTGGGTTTACTATATTTTCCTTTGCCCGAAACCTGTGGTAAGAAAAAAATAGAACTAGTTTGGAAACGGAAAAATAATTATTTATTCGCCTTCATCGCCGTTTCCTTCGCCTTCGTCGCCCCAATCATCTTCGTCATCTTCCAAATCTTCGTCATCTTCGTCGTCTTCATACATTTTTCTTTTCACAAGATTTCACCCCTTGATGTTTAGGATGTTTCTTCATTCAGAACATCAAGTATTTAAAGCTGTTTTCAGGCACGCCTCGACAAATCCGAAAAACAGCGGGGACGGATCCTCAAGCCGCGATTTGAATTCCGGATGCGCTTGGGTGCCGACAAAAAATTTATGTTTAGGCAGCTCGCCGAATTCCATCAGCTTTGTGCCGTCCAGTCTATGATGAAACCCGGAAAAAACAAAACCGCTTCTCTCCAAGATGTCAATGAATTTCGGATTGACTTCATACCTGTGCCTGTGACGTTCAAGAATGACATTGCTGCCGTCAAGTACGCCAAGCCGAAACGCCTCATTTTCTCTCAGCGTTTCAATTTTTGCTTTGTCCCTGTTCATTCTGCCAGCCCGCTTGTAAAGATCAAGCACGTTGGTTCCATCCTTTAATATTGCAGAATATGCGCCAAGTCTCATCGTGCCGCCATATTGGCCCTTTTCTAAAATTTCTTTCTGTGTCGGTATTATGTCTATGACAGGGTGCATTGTGGATTTGTTTATTTCTGTCGTGTGCGCATCAGCGAGATTGCAGACATTTCTTGCGTATTCGACAACCGCCAGCTGCAGGCCATAGCACAGCCCGAGGAATGGGACATTATTGAGCCGCGCAAATTCTATCGCCTTTATTTTCCCCTCAACCCCGCTGCCGCCAAAACCGCCCGGCACGATTATGCCATGGTAATTTTTTAATTTGTTCAGCGTGCCTGGATCCCTTTCAAACTGCTTCGAGTCAATCCATTCTATTTCTATGCCCGCACCATTGTTTGCTCCTGCATGTTTTAAGGCTTCGTTTACAGAAATGTAGGAGTCGGTCAGCGAGAAGCTTCCTATATCAATGTATTTTCCAACCATCGCAACCTTTATCGTCGTGCCCGGGTTCTCTATTCTCTCTGCCAGACTTTTCCAGTTTGTCCAGTCGGGTATCTTTTTTGGCTGCACTTTCATGCGCTTCAGTATTTTTTGCCCTAGATTTTCTGCTTCAAAGTTGAGCGGGACGCGGTATATTGTCTTGATGTCAGGCGCAGATATTATGTGATCCGCATCAACATTGGCATTCTGCTGTATTTTCTGCTTTCTTACATCATCCAGTGGCTTGTTTGCTCTGCAAAGCACAAAATCAGGAAATATGCCCGTCTCATTTAACATCTTTATTGCCTGTTGCGTGGGTTTTGTCTTCATTTCGCCAATGTTGTCCGGTACCGGCAGGTATGTAACAAGTATGTGCGCTACATTCTCCCACCCCATCTCTATTTCCAGGCTTTTTGTCGCGAAAAGATAAGGCATATTCTGGTAGTCGCCTATTGTTCCGCCAACCTCTACCAGCACGAAATCATATTGACCAGTCAGCCGGCCTTCGGCGTCTTTTATTTCCGAAGCTTCGCGTATGCGGCGCTTGATTTCATTCGGCACTTCTGGTATGACTTCGACCGTCTGCCCCAGGAATTCGCCCCGCCTCTCCCTGTCTATTAATTCTTTGTAAATCTGGCCTGTTGTCATGTTGTTTCTTTTGGGTATGTCGAAACCAAGAAACCGCTCGTAGTTGCCTAAATCCTGGTCTATTTCCCCGCCGTCGTCAGTGACCCAGACCTCGCCGTGCTCCGTCGGCCTGAGCGTGCCTGCATCATAATTTATGTAAGGGTCTATCTTGACAGCAGTTGTCGAGAAGCCATACTGCTGCAATATCTTTCCGATAGCCGCAGTAGCTATGCCCTTTCCAACACCGGAAATCACTCCGCCAACTACAACAACGATTTTCATTGTATCAAGACTAAGAACAACAAAATATAAAAGCATTTTCAAGAGGTCTAACTTGATCCGCTTTGTCAGAAAGCTTTGTTTAATAAGTCTTTTTTAAGCCATACTTTTTAAACACTCTCCTTGCTTTCTAAACAGAAATTCGGCTCTATGCCAAGCTCATACATTCCCTGAATGACTGGACAAGAAGGATGAATCTCTATTCTTCTGGGGATTCTATTCTTGTTTTTTGAAAAATAGCCAAACTAAAGTGATCTACATTGCCTATTCTGCGCTGATTGTGTGCAGTAGCAAAATTCGACAAATCTTCATCATTGGTTAAAGCCGAAAATACATGTTGTATTTTGTTTATGTTGTCTTTGCCTGAACCAAAAATTAAGCAGTATTTTGTTGCTCTTAGCTGTGATTTGACAGCCTGATATAGCTCATCTTCGTTGCGCCAGAGGTGGACATAAATTATTGACTTGTCGGTCATCAAGTCGTCAAGCATCTTAGAAGCAACGCCTGTTATTTCTGCTTCAGTTTTCCCTTCCGCAATCGTTTTATCTATCGTGTCGAACACTACAAACAAAATTCCAGAATTATACAGGTTGTAAAGGCGAAGTGCTTTTGGATTTATTTCAAACATTTCACTTCTTTTCATGTCCCCTTCTTTTTTCAGCCCCTTTTCATAAAGCTGACTAATATAAATTGCGTGTAGCAGGTGACCTCTATACTCTGTTGGTATAATGTAACGTGCATATTTTTTGAGAAACGTGGATTGCGATAAAGAATAGTATTCCAAGAATTTG
>JACQNY010000001.1 GCA_016202795.1 Candidatus Aenigmatarchaeota archaeon | reverse complement strand
CTGTACCCCTAAAATCCTCAGAACACCAGTCGGGGATCGCTCAGACGAATTTTCGCTAGGCACCACTAATTTTAGTTTTGATAATACTTGGGATTATCAAGAAAAAGAAGAACTTCACAGTCTTTACGAAAAAGCCTACCCCATACTTGCGGATTTTTTCGGCGACGAGCCTGTAGATAGGCTAAACAGAAAAGGCGTAGCTGTGGATATCTCAAAAAGGAAACTCGAAAAATATACATTTGGACGAAGAGTTAACACAACAGAATTGGGAGACTTTCAGAGAATCGAATTGACAGGCACAGATCACGAAACCGCTATCCACGAGCTTGGCCACGTTTTCTGGGGCTCGCAGGAGCTTGGCGCCGACCTGTATCACGAGGGCTTTGCTATAGCTGCCTCACATGCGATAGGTATGAGATTAGGCGAAGATTATAGGGCTTCAATGCGTAAAAGAGCACAGACGATAGTTGATCCTTCGCTGTTCAACAAAAGCAAAGTCGCGACCTATGCGCCTTGGGACGCAAACCCAAACCTTCAAAGAATCAGGATGGTCCTGACAGCGGATGCATGGTCTGCTGTGCATGAAGAGGACAATGAATTTTTTGCCAAATTCAAAAAGGAAATATACGACAACTTCGTGAGTCCAGGTGAAATGAAAGGCTTTTCGCCGTTCGAGCTTTCGACAAGATCGTTTAGGGGAAATTTTGCCGATATGGCAGAAAGACACAAAATATTGGGTCCGCCTGCGGACGGAAATTATGTGATGACAGCGCCCGGCATAGTTGAAACCCAGCCGGGATTTGTTGTTGTAACTTACGCTATTATAGGCGCACGTGAAAGAGTGCTGCCAAATGTACCGGTTAATTTAACGATAATTACAAACGGTGTCGAATACAATCACGGCCGCAACCTGACAAGCGAATTAGGTGGTGTGGGAATACCGGAAGCGTTTTTCAAACCGAAGAGCAGACAAGTGGTTCGCGTTACCGCAGAATTCGACACCGACATGCTGGAATTAACTCCGGCTTCTTACAGATGAATATCATCTATGTATCATATTGAACTTCATCGTTTTTTTGTCTTCCAGTATGGCGTAACCCATACGTTCGAACTGCACGCGCTCGCCTTCTTTAATATCCGCGGCGTAAGGTTCAACAAAGCCTTCTTTGACTGTTAAGCTGTTCTTGTTGAACTCTTCGTCCAAAAATAAAGGCCCGAAAACGTGTAGTTTCGCTCTCGTCGAATTGGCCGGAACCCAGTGCAATTTTTTCGCCGTTTTGTCATTTCCGGCATAGTCCGCTTCAATGTATTTCTCTCCGATTTTCGTTATTTTGATATTGAACAAATGCATTAATCGCACATTATCGTCTTTGCGCAAAGTTTTCGCGTCTTCCGCGGCTATGTAAACGTATAAGTTATTTCCGTCCAATTCGTATTTTTTAATCTTCTTTTTATCAGGATGCAACAAGGCGTCCGTGGTTATTTTATCAGGCGCGCCTTTTATCTCAACACGAATCGGGTCAACGACAAAATAATACCTGTTTGCAATCGGGTCGATTATCTTCCTGTTAACGCTTTCAAGCGCTTCAATCTGGACAACAGCCTCGGATTTAGCAACGCCCAGTCCGAGGATAAATTCCTTTATCGCCTCGGGCAATATCCCACGCCTTCGCAGACCGGCTAACGTCGGTAAGCGCGGATCGTCCCAACCCGAAACGAGTTTCTGCTCTATCAGCGGATTTATTTTTCTTTTCGAAAGCGGCGCGTTCTCCATTTCAAGGCGTGAAAATTCTATAAGCTCTGGTTTGTTAAGATCCAGTAATTTGATCAAAAGGAAATATAACTCATCACGTAATTCGTATTCTTTTGTTCGCATCGAATGCGTCACGCCGTCTATATGATCTTCTATTGAAACTGAAAAGTCGTATGTAGGCCAGACACGATACTTTTTACCTTGAATTGGATGTGAGCCTTCGATAATTCTAAATAATGTCGGATCACGAACAGCCGTGTTGACGTTCTGCATGTTTGTTTTTAACCTTAGGACAGCCTCGTTAGGAACGAATCTGGAAAACATAAGCTTCCATTTTTCCCTGGTTTTTTTCGCGTCCGCTGAGCGGCAATCGCATTCGCGCCCTTCAGCGCGGTTTTTCCTCATCTCCTCGATTTTGCAAAAGCAAACATAGACGTTGTCGTCGTCGATCAATTTCTCCGCGTATCTGTAAATCTTCTCCATGTCGTCGGACGTGTTTTTTATTTTGTCAGGTTTTATTCCTAGCCACTCCAATCCGTTTTGGATCGCTTCGTAATATTCTTCGCGCTCTTTAACAGGGTTTGTGTCATCGAAACGCAGGATAAATTTACCATCGTACATTCTCGCGTAACCTTCGTCGATTATCGCTGCTTTGCCATGGCCCAAATGCGGATATCCATTAGGCTCCGGCGGAAAGCGTGTCACAACCGAACCGCGCACAGCGTTAACCAATTCCGGCAAACCTTTCCTCTGTTCCTTTTCTTTTTTCTCGAGCATCGAAGGATCGATTAAAGAAAGCGTTTTTCGTTGTTCTTCGGAGGAAAGTTTGTTTATTTTTTCCGTTTCTTCCCTTGCTACCAGTTGTATCTCTGTTATGGAGCTTTTTGCGCCCGGGTTCTCGGCGATTATTTTTCCTATTACCGCGCCCGCATTAGCGCGCCCGCCGAAAAACACAGCGTTCTGCAATGCGTATTTCCTGGCTAACTCTCTCAGAACATTCTTATCCATAACCAAGAAATGAAACTCTAGAATAATATACTTCTTCAGCGCCTTGTTTGTTTTCTTTTCGGCTTTTCCTTGCGCTCATTTTTTCGTTCCTCTTGGGCCTTGTCTTCGTAACTTTCAACGCCCTCAAAATAACTCACGCCGTCTATTACAGCGTCAGGCTTAAGCCCGGGTGTTTCCGTTTTAACCTTTTCCACTATCATCGAGGCGTATTCCCCGTCCGATTTTATCAGGTCCTTGGCCTTCATCGTCTCCCTTGTAAGAAGCCAGAATATCAGCGCAATCGCTCTTTTACCTTTGTTATTAGTTGGAAGTACAAGGTCAAGATTTCTCGTTTCATTAAACGTGTCGCATAAGGCAATTACAGGTATTCTTTCATCGACAGCTTCGGTAACAGCCTGCGCATCGACCAAAGGATCCATGACCAAAACAACCCCAGGCTGGAAAAATCCCTCGTAAGCCGGGTTTGTTAGTGTGCCCGGGTAAAAACGCCCTGTTATCGCACGCCCGCCTACGAGCTCAGCAAACTTTTCCGCGGCTTTTCCGCCAACGCCGCGCCTTGATACTACCAGGATGTTATTTTTTGATGCAAGGAACTTCGAAGCAATGCGTATCCTTTCGTCCAATTTCTTAATGTCCAAAACGGACATGCCGTCAGACCTTATTTTAAATATGAACTCCCGCATGTCCTCTGTCCGCTGTCGCATTCCGATATGTACGCCTGCGGATAGGTAATCGGCACGCGGTATCAACAAATCTTCTTGCATCCATACAGATAAGCCGATGGCATTTAAATAGCTTTTTTAAGCGGCGATATCAAATGTTGTTATGAAAAATCGCCTAAAACACAAAAGTCTTTTGCCCGCCCTTCTTGCTGTTCTTGTGTTAGGTGCGCTGTTCTTTGCGGTTGTTAACACAGGTAAAAACACAGATAAAGTGCCGGACGACCTAAAATCCAAATTTGCCGTCTTGAGTCTTGCAGGCACCAATCTTTGTGCAGCCCCGGGTTTTATAGATTATAAAAATAACAATGAACATATCCAGGGCTCGTGCTGCTCGGCCATGGTCTTTCACAGATATGTAGAGCAGATCGAAGGATTGAAAAAATATTCGGGCATAGAAAAAATTCCTTCCGACCCTTATGACATCACTGTACCGCTTGCAAGGGAACTTATTGATTACCAGAAAAGCATTACATTAACTTTGGAACAACAGGAAATATACGATGAGGCTGTGCAAATGTCCCATGAGGGCGGGCCGTGCTGCTGCAAATGCTGGCGCTGGTACGCTTTTGAGGGCCTTGCCAAATACCTGATAACGGAACACGATTTCAGCGCTGAGCAGGTAGCAGAAGTATGGGACTTGGAAGACGGCTGCGGCGGCGAAGGACATGCGCATCAAAACATGGATTCGGAGGTAGGGCTTTGAGGTTAGAATTTAAGGGTTTTGCCGGGCCTGTTGCATCGCTCAGCATCATTTCTTTGTTGCTTGTTGTGGCAGTCTTTGTTCCGGCAATCTCGAAAAGCATAAAGGCTGATATGAACGCTGTTCAAAATCCAGTGGATTATTCGGCGCTGAATGTGGAACTATTCCCCGAAGCCGGATTTAAAACGAAAATAATTTTGGGCGATGTAATACCAAAACTTGTCGAAAGCGGTGCGATAGATTTTGAAAAAATGAAAGAACTTTATTCCGCTAGAAGCGGATTGACAGAAGAGGAGACGAATCTTCTGACGCAAACCGCAGCAGAGCCGCTAGTGATCACCCCGAAAAACGTAAACTTCCTGTTGAACGTTTTTTGGGCTCTTGGAATAGCTAACAAAAACCCGATTCTTGACGAAATGTCAAAATACGACAGCGTTGGTAATTTAGCGTCAACAGGCGGCTGGACGCTGGCAAAAGGCGAGGCAATGGGCTATTTCAATAAAATTGAGCTCGTTACGCTTACCGCAGAACAACAAGCGATTTTTGAAGAGGTTGCGAAAAACACATACAGGCCTTGTTGCAACAACCCGACCGCGTTCCCGGATTGCAACCACGGCGCGGCTTTATTGGCTTTGTTGGAACTGGGCGCATCGCAAAACCTGACAAAAAACGAACTTTATCTTTTGGCTCTTCAGGCAAACACGCTATGGTTTCCGCAAAATTATTTATCTACGGCAGTTTTGATGAAGTCCAAGAACACTGACTACTGGGGCAATGCGCAAGAGATTGTCGGCATAAAGTATTCCAGTTACAGCGGCTGGTCCGCGAACGTCTACAAGCCTCTGCAGGCGCAGAATCTGCTGCCTAAAACGCAGGGCGGCGGAAGCTGCGGCGTTTGAAACCGGATTAAAATGAAAAATAAATTCGGATGTGTCGTCTGTGGGGAAAAATTCGACTTTAAAGACGCATTGATCCTGCATACCGATGCACGTCACGAAAAAATAAGCACGCCTAAAAGCATAGCGATTGCAAAAAAATCCGTTTTAATCTACGCGTCACTCACCGTGATACTAATTATAATCCTGGCCGTTGCCGAGTATATCAAATAAAACGTGCGGACAGTTTAAAACAGCTTCGCCATCCTCGGTTTTTCCATTTTGTTCCAGATCTCAACCAGCCTGTTTAATTTGGCCTCGCGCTCTTTACCGATTATGCCGGTTTTTATTAGATGAGCTCCCAAGCCGACAGCGAAATCTGAAATCCAGTTATCCGTCGTTTCGACAGACCGGTGCGATGCAATTAAATAAAATCCCGCTTTCTTTGCCAGCATCGACGCGCTTAACGCTCCGGAAACAGTCCCGCACTGGTTAGGTTTTATTATCGCGCCGTTCGTCGATTGTTTCTCAATGCCTTTGGCTATCAGCGCTTTATTGGTCGAATACAAGTCGTCTCCTGCTATAATGCAATTTTTAACCTTTGACGTTAATCGTGAAGGGCGGTCAAAGTCTTTCTCGAAAAACGGGTCTTCGACATAAAACAATTTGTAATTCTTTACCATGTTATCGATAAAATCAAGTTGTTGCGCGGGGTTCATGCTTTTACCCAGCGAGTTATATGAATAACGGCCGTCGAAATAAAATTGCGACGCAGCCACGTCAACGCCGACAACAGCGCCGTAATTTTTCGCGGTTGCGGAAAGTATTTCCAGCGTCTTGATGTCGTCCAAACTTGTCGTCAAGGCTTTCTCGGCATTCTCGCCTGTCAGCCATCCTCTTGCATCAAGCTGTTGTTTTACTGTCTCTCTGATCTCTTTGTTCGTATTAATCGCTTCTTCTATCGTCCTCGCTTTTGTCGGAGCCACCAAAAATTCCTGTATCGACGTGTTTCCGCCGTGCGCGCCGCCTCCGATCACGTTTCCTAAAGGATAAGGAAATGTCGTGGCGAAATTGTTTATGGATTTCCATACCTCGCCTTTTGCCGCAGCCTTGAAAACGGCCAGCGATATGCCAAGCGCAAGGTTTCCTCCGATCCTGCGGAAATTGTTTGTGCCGTCTGTTAATCTCAAAAAATCGTCGACGCCTTCAATATCATTTTCATCCATGCCGATAATTTTGTCCTTTATGGAAAAAAATTTCCTTTCCGCGACGTCCAACGGAATGTCAACGGCCTCCGCGCCGCCTTTCGACGTTCCTGAAGGGACAGAAACCATATAATATTTGTCAGTCATCGCGCGAATCGCTATTGATTCGCCGCCTTTGGAATTAGGCACTTTCAAGAATCGCAGGTCTTTGATCACGATAGAAATTTGGCTTTGATGCTGTATAAAAATTAGATTTTCGGCCTTATCACGGTTATTGGTATTAAATCCTGGTCCATTTCCTTTATCGCGATTTTTACAGGATCCATTTCGCCGTCTACGTCCTTGACAAGAACAGGCGCGCCCAACGAGATTTGAAGCGCTCTAGCGCCGATAATTCTTACCCTTTCAAACCTTGTGTATTCCATAAAATCGCCTATTCGTGCAGCCATACGTCAGAAACGCTTGCCAGCAATCAATTAATCTGAACAGCCATGCTTTTAAGCTTTAGATCCGGCTAGCCTATATACCTTAGGTCATCCTTAACGTCCTTTTGGACGCCTTTGGTCATCTCGTCAATGGCCTTGCGCTGCAGGCCTTCGATCTTGTTTATAAAAGCTTCCATCTCCTTTACGCGCTGGTCCAACGCCTTGAGATCGAGATTCATGCCGAGTATTTTCATCAAAACCTTTAACACGGATTCCGCAGATTTCGGATCCGTTACTATCGGAAAACCTGCAGTTTCGCCCATCAAACAAACGCCGTTCATGCCTCTTAGTTTTCCGAGCCCGATCAGCAAGCCCGACGCGCCGACAATCGTGCCAAGTTTGGAGGCGACATCGAAATCTACATCGTAACCTTCAAGCTTTTTTTTCAGTTTCTGCGACGACACGGCGCCGAAAACTTTTTGCTGGTTCGTTTCTAACTGTCCGGTTCCGAGCCCGCCCAGCGTGTATATTTCCTTGCACCCGAGGCTTTCGACAAAATCAATGATCTTTTCAGCTATTTCGTAATGGCCTACCTGGTCCAACGATTGCGCGTCCCCGATAAGTATGATCAGATCACGACCGCCTTTCTTTCCTTTCAGATAATAAAATTCGTTTTTTAGCAGCACGATTTCAGAGTTGTCGTGCACAAGTACAAAGGGCAAAAAATGGCTTGAATGCAATTCAGCGAATTTAATCGCCTTCGTTTGGTCTATAAGATAACCTGCCGCAACACGGCCGACATTGCCTATGCCCGGAAGCCCTTCGATAAGAATCGGGTTGTTTAATTTGGGCTTTTCCAAAACTGTTATTTTGGTTTCCATTGTACCACAATACAATTTATTGCTGTTCAAACGGTTAAATCCTTTGGTGTCTATTATTTGACCTATGACAGTGGGTTACAATAGCGCAAGTCGGCCGGAATTCTTCTCAGCGCACTACACAATCAACGACCCCAACGACATAACCGGTATCGGCCTGCCTTATCAGAATGGCATGAGTTTCCAATTGCATGGAAAAGGACCTGACCGGTTACCCTATAACATATCCCTTTCAGGACCAATGAACCCGCTGGGTAATTTTGTATTTGTAGGCTCTTCTTCACGGGAGGAAACGCCGTTTTTCCGCGAACTTGTGGGTGCGATGGAAAAAAGATATGGAGGGACAGCCAGCATTAATTCTTTTCCGTTCAACGACCGCAGAAAGACCGCATCGATTTCCACAGGCTCCCCGGCGTCGGTCGCGGATATCATTGCGCTCCAAAAGCTTTTGAAAGATACCTCCAGAATGAGTGATTTTGTATTCGAACTGTTCTATGACGACCTTACAGAAAAACCGAACCCTTTGGTTATACATGGCAAACTTGATGTGCGCAGTTATGTCACAGAAGAGCACCCGGCGTCTTACCAGCAACCGCCCTACAGGACAAGAATTTACGTGGACGAACCGGAATTGTAAGCTCTTCTATATTTCCCGTATTTGTCTTCGGGCGAGAATTTCATCGGATGCGCGGATCTTGTTTTTGACCCGCATTTTGGACAATTTTCTTTTAGCGTATATTCGGAACAAGAACATTTTTTTATTTTGTTTATTTTAACAGCCCCTAATAAATGAATTCGTAACTCGCGTCCCCGCCGCTTTTTTCGATGTCAACTGAGATTGCGTCAGCAATCGCCTTGACTTTTTTCTCGGTTTTCTTCGGATCCGCCCCTGTCAATTTAAGCATGTAAATCGGAGCAGAAATGTATCTTATCTCTATTCCTTCCTTCTCCGCAGCGAGCAACGCCTTTTTGATCGAAACAATCCCGTCAGGTTTCGATGATGTCAGATTAAGTTTGCATTTTATTTCTATCTCACTTTCCTGGAAAACTTCCGTCGCCGCCTGCTCAATGGCGTCGGCGTATTTCTCGTCAAGGCCTTTTTTTATTAGAAGGTTTTTGTCCTTTAACGCTATTTTGAAAGCCTTGAACAGCGAACCAAAGTTGTCCTGCAATAAATATCCTATTTCTTCGTACATTTGGTCAAGATTCTTGCCAAATTTCTTCCCAATGTCATCGAGTATTTTCTCCGCCTTTTCCTCGCTTTTGTAGTCAGACATCTTGCGGTCGTACTCCTCCTTGCTGACCCTCTTCAACGAAAGGTTGATGTGGCCTTGTTCTTCGTCGACTTTGACAACCTTACAAACGCTGCGCTGGTTTTCTTTGGCAAACTCACGGATATCGCGCACCCATCTTGAAGAAACTTCAGATATGTGTATCATTCCGAGGCGGTCGTACTCTTCTAGCCGCACGGCCGCAGAATAAGGATTAACAGTCGTAATCGTGCCTACGATCAGTTCGCCGACAACCGGAAACGCGTCTCGTCTT
>JACQNY010000009.1 GCA_016202795.1 Candidatus Aenigmatarchaeota archaeon | reverse complement strand
GTATCAGTCTATGCAGAAAAAAGTCTCCATAATTGCTTGGGGTACTTTTTTGAAATAGTCCCGGTTTTATCGGGAAATTTTTCGTGGGAAAGTTCAAAAAGTGTGGGATTGCCCAGACTATCTTTGATTTACCCACAGCTCTTTAACAAGGGAAAAGGTGAAGAAAAGTACAGGAACTCCAAGTGGTTAGAAATAGTCATTCTGGCTTGCCCCTGCCCTGAGTTAATCGAATGGGTCCAGAATCTGATTAATTCTGACTATTTGGAGTTCTTGTACGTCGGAAATAAAAAAATCCAAAATTGCTCACAGGAGGCAAATCATGAGCAAAAAGTTTTCTGTCCTCTTCGGAGGACTTCTAATCACACTGTTGCTCATTATGAGCCTCAATGTGACATACGCAGCCGGAACACCCACGCCCACGCGCGCCCCCGCACGAACCGCGACTCCCACTCGCACCTCAACGGTCACACCGACCATTGGGTTTGACCTCGGCCTCTCGACGAGAATTTGTCGGGATAGCGAGGGAAACCCCTCTTGGGGTTTGGACGATATCTACTCCGAAAATGGGGTAGAATATCGCTGCCAAGGTAACGACCAGTGGTGGAGCTGGTACCTTGGTCAAGGGAAAACGATGCGCCCGCCGACGAGAACCAGACCGTCAACAGAAGAACCCAGCTGGGCACTATGGTTGTTCGCCATAGCTTTGGGTGGAGCTTTCGTCTACGGCAACTGGCCGAAAGCGAAACCCAAACCGAAATCAGGCGATGAACCGAAAATTCCCGTGACAATCAAAATAAAAACAACCCCATTTCTGTCGTATGGACAGATTTTGGGTTTGCTCTTGGTTGTGGGGATCTTTTGGGGAACCGTTACCTCCCTCAATGGGCTTTTCAATGCAGCCAGGGAGGCTGGAAACGCTTGGGAAAAGGCAATGATTGCGACAAACCAAGCTGCGGCTTCAGCACAACCCTCCCTAGAACGGGATGGTTGGTTGGTTGTGCTTTGGGAAGTATTCCTGAAGCCGATACTTAAGCTGATCCCGGGGTTTGGGGAGGCGTTTGGGGTAATGCTCACTCTCGTGGGGACGGGGGCGAGCTTCGTATTGGGAAAGACCTACTATTACATCTGGGTAGGTCTAGTATGGGTATTCAAGAACATTTTGATACCCATAGGAAAGGGAATTGTTTGGGTTGCGAAACTCATAGGAGCGGTAATTTTAACGCTTCTTGGGTTTAAATCCAAATAATGACCTCAGGGGAAATGGCAAGGAGATGCGTGTGGTGCTATACCATACTTTGCTGCGCCTCCATGCGCATCTCCATCCGAAAAACGGTAGATAAGGGACCGCCAAGGTGGAGAAGTTGTGTGTATTGCACAAAATGATGCGGTTCACGCAGCTTTCTCTGCCTTCGGCGGACCAAACACTCATCACACCTTTTCCCTTATCTCTTAAATCTTCAGAATTCTGGAGGTTTGGGAGGTAAGAATATTATAAAAATAAAGCAAGATTTATTGTATTGAAATATGGGTAAAGAAAATTTAGGCTGCCTAATAAGCGTAGCTGTTGAAGCCACCATACCATTTGGCCCAACTACTATTGCCTTTTTGGAAAGAAAATTTAATAATATTGATACAATCACCAAAAGTGATTTATTTCTTATGGCAGGAATGGAAATTGGCCGTATAGCCCTAGGAGCCTCTGCATATAATGCGCTGGTGAATCAGAATATGGGTAATTTTAATGCTCTATTTGTTGGAGCTATGTTTTACCTGTCAGCTGGTGTTGCAGAAATGATTTATTCAGCCTCCAAAGTTGCACTCCATCACCGAAATAGGCCTAAATAAAATATTAATTACGAGTACTTACGAGTACTTGCGAGGTTGCACCTCGTTTTGGAGCATAAAAACAATCTATTCTAATATTAATCCTCCCAATACCCTATCAGAATCTCCTTGGTATTTTTCGACAAAATCCTTATAAGACGAAAAACTACTTATACCTATAAGCTTCGAACCGAACATCGATAGTATTTCCTCCGGATGTACCCATTGTGTTTTTCTTT
>JACQNY010000002.1 GCA_016202795.1 Candidatus Aenigmatarchaeota archaeon | reverse complement strand
TACATTTTTTGGAACATAAAGAAATATACCGCCGCTGAAGAATGCCGAGTTAAAAGATTCTAATTTGCTTTCGTTTTTCATGTTATCCAGAATACATTTTTTAATTAAGTTTGGATATTTTTCTATTGCGGTTATAATATCGGTGAATATAATTCCGGATCTTTTCAGTTCCGGACTAATTTCGGATATAAAAACATCGCTTCCGTTCCGGATTAATGTAATACCATCGGAATCTTTCAAGTATTCCGGTATCTCCCCTGGCTTTTTTACATTTTGGCTAAATCTTTCTAAATTTAAGGAATTTTCATCCGTATATTTTGTAAAGATAGAAGATTGTTCCAACGGAAGATTATTAAAAGACTCAAAAGATTTTTTTCTGAAATCTTTTAACCATCCAGCTTCTTTATTGGTAGATTCTAAAATAAGGTTTTGCATTAACTCAGCCTACCGATCCGGCCATTTCTAGTTGGATGAGTCTGTTAAATTCCAGCGCATATTCTAAAGGAATTTCTTTGGCAAAAGGTTCGAAGAAGCCCATTACTACCATGTTTAATGCCTGTTGTTCACTTAATCCTCGTGACATGAGATAGAAAAGCATGTCTTCCCCTATTTTTCCTACCGTTGCCTCGTGTGTTATGGTTGCCGTATCATCGTGTATTTCGTTATATGGATAAGTGTCTGTTCTGGAATTTTCGTCAATTAGTAGTGCGTCACATCTTATGCTGGATTTAACATTGGAAGCTCCTTTTCCAACATACAACAATCCGCGGTATGTTGTTCTTCCGTCGCCTTTGCTAACGGATTTTGCGGTTATGCGAGAACTCGTATTTGGCGCGAGATGTATCGCTTTGCCGCCCGTGTCTTGATGCTGTCCGTTGCCTGCGAACGCGACGGACAATATGTCTGCTTTTGAATTGCGACCGCGTAGATATACCGAGGGGAATTTTGTCGTTACTTTCGATCCAATATTTGCGTCAACCCATTCTACAGTCGCATTTTCGTAAGCGTGTGCGCGTTTAGTAACTAAATTGTAAACGTTATTGCTCCAATTTTGCAGTGTCGTATAGCGCACATGGGATCCGGGTAATGCAACAATTTCTACAACAGCTGCGTGTAGGGAATCTTTGGAGTATATAGGAGCTGAGCAAGACTCAATATAGTGTAGCTTGCTTCCTTTATCCGCTATTATCAAGGTTCTTTCAAACTGGCCGAAACTTTTGGCGTTGATTCTAAAATATGCCTGTAAAGGTTGTTGGACGTCAACTCCGGGGGGTATGTAAATAAAACTCCCGCCCGAGTATACTGCCGAATTCAATGCTGAAAATTTATTGTCTTCCGGCGGAACAATAGTCCCGAAATATTTTTTGAATATATCCGGATATTTTTGCAATCCTGTGTCCGGGTCTGTGAATATTACACCTTTTTCTTCAAGAGGCTTCAAAATGCTGTGGTAGACACTGTCAGAATCATATTGAGCCCCCAAACCTGCTAAAAAAGATCTTTCAGCCTGCGGTATACCCAATTTATCAAAAGTTTCTTTTATTTCCTTTGGCACGTCTTCCCATCTAGTTTCAGATTTTTCAGAAGGTTTCATATAATATATTATTTCGTCGAAGTTGATTTTGCTAAAATCCGCACCCCACGTGGGCATTTTTTTCTTAAAAAAGACTTCAAGCGCACGTAATCTGAATTTGTTTATCCAGTCGTTTTCGCCATTCTCGTTTTTTATTTACGATATTTCTCTTACCACTTTCTCCGATAAACCTGGCTCTGTTGCACGCACGTGTTTTTCCGGCATTTTGAAACCGTACTTCTTTTCGTAGTCGGCGTTTATCGTCAGTGTTTCAGGCATTTTTTACAGCACCTTCCAAAAATTCGTTGTAACCTGTGGTTTCTACCTGATCCGCTAGGGTGTAATCGCTAGTCTTTACTATTTTCCCATTAACCAGTATGTGTACAAATTGCGGCTTCACGTTGTGCAATATCCTGTTGTAATGGGTGATTATCAATATACCGGATTTACTTTGTTCATAAATGTTGTTTATCCCCTGTGAAATTATTTTCATTGCGTCAATATCCGTTCCGGAATCAGTTTCATCCAGTATAGCAAATTTAGGTTGTAATATCAAGGCTTGTAATATTTCGCTTTTCTTTTTTTCTCCGCCGGACAAACCTTCGTTTAAATATCTCCTTCCAAATGATTCGTCAACCTTCAACATTTCCATTTTTTCTTTTAGCGTTTTTCTAAACTCACTAACCGATGACAGCTCTTTTTGTTTATCCTTTTCTTCCGTTTGGTTCTTTGCCGCTTTGTAAGCCGTTCTCAAGAAATTTGATAACGGAACGCCCGAGACCTCCATCGGATGCTGGAAAGCCATGAACAGTCCCTGTTTCGCACGCTGGTCAGTCGTTTCGTTTAGTATTGATTTGCCATCGAGAATTATGTCGCCTGATGTTATTTTGTATTTAGGGTGGCCCATGATAACGTTTGCGAGCGTTGATTTTCCAGACCCGTTTGGGCCCATTATGGCGTGTAACTCTCCCTGTCTTATTGTAAGGTTAAGCCCTTTCAATATCTCTTTGCCTTCAATGGAGGCACGCAGTTCCTTAACTTGCAGCACAGAAACCATTTGACACCACAGTTTTTAATAGTATATATTCTATAGTCAATAGCGGGGCAAGCTATATAAGCCTTAAAAAGCGCAGTTGTTTTATTGAATAAAATGAAAAGCAAATCCTTTCCCTGTGAAACCCATGTGGGCGTTTGCCCTTTGATGTCACATCTAGACCTGATAAGCAAAAAATGGTCTTTGCAATTGTTGAAGGCGCTTGCAACCGAGGACAGCAAAAGGTTCAATGAGATGGCTAAATCGGTCAAAGGCATAACGCCCAGAATTCTGGCGCAACGGCTTGTTGAGATGGAACGCATGGGCATTGTGTCGAAGAAAAAATTCCACGAATCCCCGCCGCGGGTGGAGTATTTCCTTACCGAGAAAGGCCGGGAATTAACGCAGTGCTACAGGCCCGGCGTTATGCACATTATCAAAAGCTGATTCTATGAAACTCGGCTTTGTCGCGGGTTTGGTTGATACCAAAACTGGATGGATAATAAACACGGCCAAAAAATTTTCAGAGTGCACTGACGAAATTGTCGTAGAGTTTCACCAGGAGCATAAGTGGTTAAAAAATTTAAAATTGCAGTCGAGGAATAAAAAATTGGCCGAAAAAAAACTGGAAGAATTCTGCGACGCCAGCTTTGGCATCCATACGCCATGGGAACCGGAAAAGAATTATCGGGTGATAAATAAAAAATTCGGTGACAGGGACATAATTTCGTGGCTTCGTTTTGCGGTTGACAACGGCATTGAATTTGTTAACATGCACATAGAATGGGGTGACGGTGTTCGAGCGCGAAAATGGATTAACGATCCTGCCCTAAGGAACGGTTACATACGAAATGCGGCTGAAAATTTGAAAAACATTTTCTCTTTTGCCGAGTCTAACAATATCAAGCTGTCGCTGGAAACGCTCCCGTCATGTCTTTATGTTGAAAAATACGGCGAATACCTTGTGAGTTTTCCCGCATTCCCGGAAGATTATCTGAGATTAAGAGAGATTTCCGGTTTTAATTTCGGAATAAACCCTGACGTATGCCATGCTGCGGTAACGTGGTGGAATATGCAAAACAACGTAAAATACGGCATTTATGAAAGCGACCGGAAATGGAAAAAAATGAGCCTGGAAAATTTCGTGGGAAAATTCATCCGGAAATCGAAACCTGTACACCAGATACACCTTGCAGATTTCCGGGGTAATAAAAGTCCGTCTGAGCATGCGATTGCGCTAGGCGACGGGATGCTAACGGGCGGGGCGATTAAATCCGTTCTTGAAAATATCGAAAAGAAGACCGCTTTGATTCTTGAGATACAGGAGGACTGGACAACGAAGCGCGGCATGGCAAAAGCAGACTGTTTGCCTGAATCTGTCAGATCGTTGGAGAAGCTCTCCAGCCAAAGAAAGTTATTTAAATAGTAGCGTCGAGTGTTATAGAGCGGTAAATCAAAAACGCGCCTTACAGTGGTTAGATGGCTGAAAGAAGACTTGAGGAAATAGTACGGTTGATGGACACGGACTTAGACGGCTCTAAATCGCTGGAAATGGCGCTTAGGGAGATTAAAGGTATCCATTTCCGGTTAAGCAGGTCCATTATAGCAGTCGCCGGCATGGAACCTGAAAAGAAATTAAAAGAAATTTCTGAGGATGAAATAAAGAAAATTGAAAATATCATAAAAAACCCTCTTCAATCGGGTATCCCTTTATGGATGATAAACCGCAGAAAAGATGCTGAAACGGGCGCGGACATACATTTGGTTTCAAACGACCTTGATTTTGCGCGTAAATCTGATATAGACAGGATGAAGAAGATAAGGACGTGGAAAGGCGCCAGGCATATACTTGGCCAGCCTGTGCGTGGGCAAAGCACCAGATCGTCTTTCCGCGTATCCGGAATGGTTGTGGGCGTTTCTAGAAAAGCGGTGAAAGCCGCGGCAGCGGCTGCGCCGGCAGAGGGAGCTGCAGTTGCGACCGCGGCAACAGGAAAGCCAGCTGCTGTAACAACAGCGGCTAAACCAGGCGCAGCGCCAGCCAAACCCGCAGCGACAACGAAACCAGCCGCGACAACAGCGCCGGCAGCGAAACCAGCGGCAAAACCGACGGAAACGAAAAAGAAGTGATGATTCATGAGGAAAATAAGATCCAAAATTAAGCCTGTAATTGATCACTGGAACGAAGAGCGGATTGCCAGCGAACGCGCGTTGATGGATAAATACGGTTTGAGGCGCAAAAAAGAACTGCGTATTGCAGAAGCCGTACTCAGAAGTTTTCGCAACCAGGCTAAACAGCTTCTTACGAAAGCCGATGAGAGCAAAAAACGCGTGCTTTTTGACAAATTGCAATCTCTGAACATGCTGGGAGCCGATCAAAATCTTGACGATGTTTTATCGCTTTCACTGGAAGACATTTTGGAAAGGCGATTGCAGACTTTAATAAACAAGAAAGGGTTTGCAAAGACTGTTAAACAATCCCGCCAGATGATAACGCACGGAAGGGTTTACATAAATTCGCGCAAAATAACATTTCCTTCATACCTTGTAAGAAAGGCCGAAGAGGATACTATTGTGCTATCTGGTGAAAGCAAATGATGATACGCCGCGGACAGGAAAGGGGACAGAAATTTATAGGGCAGGTTGGCCGTTGGGGCATCGCGTACATTTTTGCGTCGCCGAATAACACGATTGTCCATGTTACCGATATTACAGGCTCTGAGACTGTAGCGAGATTTTCTGCAGGAATGATGACTGATAAAGACCGCGAAGGCGGGTCTCCATTTCCGGCAATGTTAGCTGCGAGAAAAGCCGCGGAAGAAAGCATGCAAAAAGGAATCGCTGGTATTCACATCAAGGTCCGCGGACAGGGCGGCAACAAATCAAAGATGCCTGGCGCCGGCGCGCAACCTGCGATCCGAGCGTTAGCGCGTGCAGGTTTGAAAATAGGCAGGATTGAGGAGATAACGCCTATAAGCCATGACGGGGTAAAGAAAAAAGGCGGCAGGCGCGGCAGGAGAGTTTAGATAGCTAGAAGCATATACCGATATTGAGAAAACGGATGGTTTTCTCAAATAGTTTGCTAAAGCAAACTATTCAGTATACGGTATGCTTCTAGTTGCAAAGGAGGATATCAATGAAAATTAAAATCACGGAACAGGATGACAAGAAGCTCGCGTTTACGCTGGAAGACGCTGACGTTTCTTTCGCGAATGCGATGCGCAGGGTTATGCTGGTTGAAGTCCCGACGCTTGCGGTTGAATGGGTTGACTTCCATGAAAACACCTCTGCCATGTACGACGAAGTTATCGCGCACAGACTGGGATTAATCCCGATAACTTTTGACCCGAAAATGTACAATTTAATTGAAGAGTGCGTTTGCGAGGGTAAAGGATGCTCGCAATGCCAGGTTTATTTTGTCGTGGACAAGAAAGGCCCGTGCGTCATTTACTCCGGCGACATGAAATCTACTGACGAGACTGTAAAACCTGTTGATCCTGGGTTTCCGATTGTCGAGCTTTTGGAAGGGCAGAACCTGAAATTCGACGCCATTGCCCAATTAGGCAAAGGCGAGGCGCACATAAAATGGCAGGCCTCCATAGCGGCTTACAAATACGCCAAGAACAACGACACCAAGTTTAATTTTGTTGTCGAGACTGTTTCCGGGTTGGAGCCGGCTTATATAATCCAAAAAGCCGCCGAGATAATAGAAGCAAAAGGCGAAGAGTTTAAGGAACAGTTAAAAGAAGTTAAGAGCAGTTAAAAAATCCTTATATACCCCCTCCGAAGATTAATAATATATATGGCACAGGCCGACTTGGACGCTATTCTGAAAGAGTTTCTTGACTTCGGCACTGTAAAGTCTGATATCAATGAAATTTCAAACAACGTAAAGCTCATTTCTTCAAAGATAGTCGAGATCGAAAAGCAATTAAATTATTTGGCGGAGCAAATGCTCGAGCAGAATGATAAAGCGGATTCTGTGGCTCAATATGTAACCGAGCAGATTGAAACTTTTTCCGAGCAGATTAAGGATAAGAGCGAGATAAATTCTATTAAAACCGAGCAGCCGAGCACCGAGCAGGCGCAGCAAAAACAGACTAATGAAAAAATGCCTGTGCTTCTGTCGAACGCAACAGGAAGGTACAGGGAGATATTATCATTGCTAATCAATGAAGGATTTTTCAGTTATTCAAAACTCGCTGATAGGCTGAGCATTTCCCAGTCGCGCGTTCGCGCGTATATAGCGGATCTAAAAAGATATTACTCGGTCCCGATAACTTCGATAAAGGACAACGAGGGCGTCAAGGTCGGCATCAGCCCGGAGTTTGTTGATAGAATACTTGGCGTACGATGAACTGGTTTTTTGTTTTTATTTCGCATTCTTGCTCGGTAACTGCTCGGTAAATTTGCTCGGGTATCGCTCGGTTTTTATATGAACACAATGTGAGCTATATCGAGCGCTCAGTTACGTGCTCAGTAGCTCGCATGATGGTTAATCATTGAGTAACGTTATTGGAAACATGGTAGCATAACATCATACTGTGCAATATAGCGTACTATACATACATTTATATAC
>JACQNY010000021.1 GCA_016202795.1 Candidatus Aenigmatarchaeota archaeon | reverse complement strand
GTGCCTACTGGCTGAAATGTCCCCATGATTTTTGGTGTGATTTGAATGATGTGGTGTACAGAAGGGTCAGGATAGCAAACCAGTTGCGCGAAGCCGGCTGCAACATACCGCGCACAGAGCGGTTTGAGCCTTCAACAATGATACAGGAGGAAGTCAAAGGCGAGGTTGTTCAAACCGATCGCGGGGAAATCCCAGCTTATGCACGGGTCGGTATCAGGAGAGAGATGGAGCTTTACGCCTCAGCGGGCTACAAATACATGGACGGTGTAGGCGGAAATTTTGTCATTGATCCGCAGGGAAATGCGTGGTGCATTGATCTGGATTTCAATGAAATAAAAAAGCCGGCATAAGTTTATTTTTTCTGTTCCGCCCTTTTGAAGTTCATGGAATGGTAAATAAATGACATCTCAAGCCCGCGCCTCCACATCTCGTACGTGTGCATGGGGGTAGGCGGTGAAAACTTTAATATTGCGTGTTTGTCATAAACCACATCCCCGTCGTCTGACCTTATTTTTTTTACCATACGATTACTTTTCGCGGTTGAAAGCGGATCCCAACGACTAGCGGAAAAATAAAAATGCAGGCCTTTGGTTTTTTTCGGATCCATGCCGTGATAAATTCCGCTGTGCCCGCTTACAGAAGAAAATTTATCCGGGTTTCTTGTGGCAATCCCCACAGAGAGGCGTGCGCCCAGAGAATAGCCGTCTATGGCGCGGTGGTTTCTATCCGGCATTGTCCTGTATGTCTGATCTATGTGCGGTATAAGATCCTTTGTTATAAATTCTTCGTTCCTGCCGTCGCTTCGTATGGGTATAGCTCCCATGTCAGGCATTACGAACACGGCCCTGTTAATCGCGCCGGTGTCGATCAACCTGTCGATCAATTTGGCCACTTTTAGCTTGTTTCTCCAGTACTCGTCGCTGCTCATAGGCCCCATGGGGCTGTTAACTGGTGTCATCATGCCGTGCAAAAGATAAACTACGGGATACCTTTCCTTGGAATTCTCATAGCCTGGAGGAAGGTATAAAGTATATTTCCGAGTGCCGCCCCTGGAATCGGGCAATGTCCGGCTCGTTATTGTTCCATTTGCTTGGGGCTCTGACTTTTCGGCCAGCTTGGCTATCCTGTCAAGGGCCAGCACTCCCAGCGCACGGGAGGCTTCTGCGGGACTGTATACATCGTGTTCTGCGATTTCCTTTAATTTTTCAATTTCTCCGGCCCTGTAAAAATTTTCTATAACGCCGCGCCTGCTGGCCTCTTGGGTATCATTGTCTGCGGATTCATCGGGGGCGTGGGAAAATTTTTTCTCCAAAAAAGCCTTGATTTTTCTTACAGTGAGCGTAGCAACGGACATTGCAAACCTTGTATCGTCTACCGTTTTTTAGATTGTTAAGCGTTTCGGGCTCCTTTTATATGCATTTAAAACAATCATATTCGACAATTTTTCCGTGATATGAATAAGGTTTTTAAACATCCAAAGATTAGATAAAGAAGGTTTTGATGAGCAGCGAACAAAAGGAATTCAATTTTTCCGTGAATACGATTTCAGTAATGGACGAGAACGGCAAAATCGTTGGCGAACTGCCAAAGCTTACTAACGACGAGATAAAAGAGCTTTACAAGAAAATGCTCACGATCCGCGTTTACGACGAAAAGACCATGAAGATACAGCGCCAAGGTCGTGTCGGGCCGTACATTTCTTACACAGGCCAGGAGGCTTGCCAAGTCGGCATCGTATTTACGATGCGCAAAGACGACTGGTTTTTCCCGACATACAGGGACAGCGGCGCTTTGTACGCGCGCGGGATGCCGTTGAAGGATGTTTTGTTGTACTGGATGGGCGACGCGCGTGGCTTCAAAAACTCGGAAAATAATTTCCCTATCTGCATTCCTGTTGGCACGCACCCGCCGCACGCTGCGGGCGCGGCGTTTGCTGCGAAAATTAAAGGCAAGGATTATGTGTCTGTAGCGACGTTCGGAGACGGCGCAACATCTAGAGGGGATTTTTACGAGGCGATGAATTTCGCGGGCGTTTTTAAACTCCCCGTGATTTTTGCGGTCCAGAACAACCAGTGGGCGATATCTGTTCCGCGAAATAAACAAACAGCGTCGCAGACAATAGCGCAGAAGGCGATCGCGGCTGGCATCGAAGGCATCGTAGCGGATGGCAACGACATTTTTTCCGTGGTAAAAGCGATGCGTTACGCAATTGAAAAAGCGCGTTCGGGTAAAGGCGCAACGGTTATAGAATTTATGACTTATCGGTTGGGAGATCATTCATCCGCCGACGATCAGAAAAAATATCGTGATCCGGTTGAAGTCGAAATGTGGAAGAAAAAAGAGCCCATCGAACGATTAAAAAAATTCATGCTGGCAAAAGGGTTATGGAATGAAAAATTCGAGCAGGATATTATCGCAGAGGCGACGCAAACTGCGGAAAAAGCAGTCGCAGACGCGGAAAACATTCCGTCACAAAAGCTGGACGAATTGTTTGAAAATATATTTTCAGAGATGACGCCGAATTTGAAAGAAGAGCTGGAAGAATTAAAGGAATCTTACAAAGACAGAAGCACAGAATCGACGAATAAAGTTGAGAAGATCGAAGGTTCGTTCCCATAGCCCTTTTCTTTTTGAAAAAAGAAAAGCCCTAGGGCAAAAGAAAAACAGGAAAGCCTTAAGGG
>JACQNY010000020.1 GCA_016202795.1 Candidatus Aenigmatarchaeota archaeon | reverse complement strand
TTCGAGAACAGCGAATTATCCTATTAATATAAGCGTTGCGGTCATATTATATCTGATCTTATGAAGAGCAGCATAACCACTGTAAAAGTTATTCGAGAGTTGAAGAAACTGGATGCGCCGGCATGGGAGCGCGTTGTAGACGAACTAACAAGCGCGACAAGAAGGGGCAGCGGGGTTAATTTGTCTTCTATAGAACGCTATTCCGCAGCCACAATTCTCGTGCCCGGCACGGTTCTCGGAACAGGCGAGCTGAGCAAGGCCGTCACAGTCGCGGCGTTAAGGTTCTCAAAGTCTGCCAGGGAAAAAATAACCAAAGCCGGCGGAAAAACAATGACGATAGCCGAGCTTGCAAAGGAAAATCCCAAATGCTCCAATGTCAAGATAATGGTGTAAATATGAAAGTTATTGATGCAACTGGAAAGGTCTGCGGTCGCTTGGCCTCAACAACAGCGAAAATGCTGCTTGCCGGCGAAGATATCTCGATAATCAATGCCGAGAAAGCCGTTATCTCAGGCTCGCCGGATTCGATAAAAGACCTTTACAAAATCCGCCTTGACCGCGGGGATAAATACAAAGGACCTTTTATTTCACGATTGCCCGACCGCATGCTGAAAAGGATGGTTCGCGGCATGCTGCCTTACAAGAAAGCTACGGGCCGCAACGCACTGCGAAAGCTTCGCGTTTTCATCGGAACGCCAAAAGATCTGGTTAACATCGTCGATATAGGCGTAAAGGACGTTTCGAAATTAACAAGCGAGCACATAACACTTCACGACTTGTCACACAAGCTGGGAAGAAAAACCGTTTAATTGGGATCAACATGCCAGACGAAAACTTAGTCAAGGAGAAGCCGAAGAAAAAAATCAAGGCTATACATTCATTCGGGAAAAGAAAAGACGCTGTAGCGCGGGCGACAATGACGCCGGGTAAAGGTTTGGTAGTTGTCAATTCAATGCCTCTCGGATTGTGGGGAACGGAATTTTCAAGGATGCGCGTGCAGGAGCCTATCATGCTCGCTTCGGAATTATCAAAGGATTTTAATTTCAAAGTTACGGTAAAAGGAGGCGGTTATTCTGGCCAAACGGAAGCAGTCCGCCAGTCAATAGCCCGCTGTCTCGTAGAGGCAGGCAACAAGGAAACAAGGCAGAGATTTATCGATTACGACAGGAACCTCCTTGTGATAGATCCGCGCAGGAATGAAACTCATCACGCGGGAAGCGCGTCGCGAAGAGGGTCACGTCGTCATGAACAACGCTCAAAACGATGATTTGAGCCAATCAGAGCGTGTTTATCGCACTTTTTATTTTGGGTGAAATTTCAGTAAATGTGAGATTGGAAAAGATATTTGCCTGTTATGATATAATTACCTCATGCATAACTTCTCATTTTATAGTGAAAATCTAAAACTAGATGGAACGCTTTTCTACCCCACTGAAAAGAAAAACAAATATCCTGCAATCCTATTCGTTCATGGCTGGACAAGCGAGAGAAAAAGGAGTTTCCAGTATGCAAAAGCGCTTGCCGATTTAGGTTATATTTGCCTACTTTTTGACATGAGAGGCCACGGAACAAGCGAAGGGGATATCGATATTTCTACTATTAAAGATTTTTCATCCGATGTTGTTGCAGCTTACGATTATCTTTCAACGGCCGAGAGTGTTGACCCGGAAAATATCAGCGTCGTAGGATCAAGTTTTGGCGGTTATCTTATAACTCTCCTATCAGCGAAAAGGAGGGTTAAGAATTTGGTGCTACGTGTTCCAGCAGATTATCCTAACGAAATATTTGATAAGCCAAAAAAACTCTTTGGCAGCGAAAACATTGAAGTCGTGAATTGGAGGAAAAAAGCAAAAAAGCCCACGGAAACCTACGCGCTTGAGGCGCTCCACAATTTTAAAGGTAATGTCTTAGTGATCGAATCGGAAAAAGATGATTTAGTTCCTCATCAAACAATTGTAAATTACTTGAAAGCGGTAAAGGATCAAAGCAAATTAACCCATACTCTCATGAAGAATGCCCCGCACAGCATTAAGGAAGGAAAATTCCGTAATGAAGTCGAGAGAATACTTATTGAATGGTTTAAAAGCAGATTTTAAACTTAGTTTTAAGAAAACGAGCGCAAGAATCAATTTTGCGTCAGAATTAATTTACCCGGATGAAATTTTCTAATTTATTTTTAACAGCCAATTTCCACCTGCCTTGGGAAGGAACCCATAACGCAGCCGCAGTCGAAACAACAAATTCAGGATCCATGAAGTCGTACATTTCTTCGGCCAGTTCCTGCGCGGTTTTGCCTTCAATTTTGAATTCTCTCACTGCATCGAGAATATAATTAAATTTGGGTGCCTGAGGCTCTTCACCATCGCCCGTGTAAGTCGATAAGTAGCCCGCGGTTCCTCTGGTAATATAAAAGCCCGTGGCGAGAGAGGGCGACGTTTCATTTTCCGCAGTTACAATTCCTAGCGTCGCATCGTTCCCTGTCACAACAACCATCCCGGCTATCCTCGGCGTATTGTAACGGTCGCCGACTCTTCCTTCGTGGCCCCAGTATCTAAGCGCCCCGCTCATCGCATTTATTGCGGTTTTATTGGCGTCATGCCTTCGCAAATAGGCTCTTAATACGGAGCTTGTTTGGTTGCCATTGCTTACCACCCCAATTTTATTGTTCGCGCGAGTCATTATCGCATCATAAATCAGCCTCGAAGCCTCGGCTTTTTGTTCCGGCGTCATCTCTCCGTAAGGCTCAATCGACACACGATTTCCATGAATCACTGCGATTCTTGATCTGCTTGACGGAGAACGTCCCGATAAACCGTACAAAAGAACAGGATTTCCGTCTTGCGTAGCGCCAACGCCAGCGACACGCCCTATGTAAGACATGAAGTTACTGAAATTGTTAGAAATTTAAACAACTCAACTTTTCTAAAAAGCTTATAAACCTAATCGAAATAAGGTGTATTTAAACTATCATAACAAACCATGTGTTGAACCATGCAAATAGCGCGAATAAAACTTTCGAGTACAGACATGTCCCAGCTGGACGTTATCTGTAAGGAAATAAAAATGATAGCCGAGAAAACCGGCGTATCAATAGCCGGGCCTATACCATTGCCGACCAAGAAGTTGCGGGTTAGTGTCCTTAAAACGCCCTGCGGCGACGGAACCGGGCATGGCAACGCAACTTTTGACAAGTGGGAAATGCGCGTTCACAAGAGAATCGTCGATGTCGGCGCCAACGAACGCGCTTTACGCCAGATAATGCGCGTAAACATACCGGAAAACGTGCAGATTGAAATAGAATTGAAGGAGTAAATTGTGTATGATGATTCCTATTCGATGCATAACCTGCGGAAAGCCTGTCGGCCATTTATGGGAAAAATACAGCGAGCGCGTAAAGAACGGCGAGAAAATAGTAAAAGTTTTGGACGATTTAGGTTTGGAAAGGTATTGCTGCAGAGCCATGTTCATGTCGCACGTTGACATGATCAAGGACGTTGCGAGATTCAAGCGTTAATTTAATTCTTTCAGGTGTTTTAGCATCAGTTTTTTGGCAGCCTTAAGCTCGTTCAAACCTTTTTTCGTCGCAACGTAATACTTCCTTGAAGGCCCGCCGCCCTTTTCCGAAAACGTTTTTTTAATGTAACCGCCGGCTTCCAATTTGTACAAAACAGAATACACGGTCACCATGTTCGCTTTTAATCGCCTAAGGCTTCTTGTCAAATCGTACGCATATCTCGGCCTTTTTAAGGCTTTAATCACGTATTGCCACAAATTATCAACAGTCAGCGATTTTAACAGCCTTTCCGAGGGTTTCATACTATTATACCGTCATAAAATAGTTAAATAGGCATGCGTACAAAATATGATTATGGTTATACGGGTAGCGATTGCAGGCGTCGGTAATTGCGCGTCGTCCTTGATCCAGGGGCTGTTCTATTACAAAAACGTAAAATCGAACGGCGAGACCGTGCCGGGATTGATGCACAACGTGCTTGGCGGTTACAAGATATCCGATATTGAAATTGTCGCCGCGTTTGACATCGACGCGCGAAAAGTTGGCAAAGACGTAAGCGAGGCGATTTTCTCAGAACCGAACTGCACAAAGGTATTCGCAGACGTACCGAAGCTTGGCGTCAATGTGGACAAAGGCCCTGTTCTTGACGGCGTGGCGGAACACATGGAAGGCGCTGAAAAAAATTCTTTCGTAATCGCTGAAGGGAAAGAAGCCGATGTAGTAAGCGTGTTGAAAAAATCAAAAGTAGATGTTCTCGTTAATTACATGCCCGTAGGCTCGGAAAAAGCTGCAAAATTTTATGCGCAAGCCTCGCTGGATGCGAATTGCGCGTTCGTTAACTGCATGCCAGTTTTTATTTCATCAAATAGCGAATGGGCCAATAAATTCCGTGAAAAAAATCTTCCAATAATCGGCGACGACGTAAAAAGCCAGATCGGAGCGACGATAGTTAATCGCTCATTAGCCAAATTGTTCGAAGACCGCGGCGTTAAGATCGACCGTATGTACCAATTGAACGTTGGCGGAAATACTGATTTTAAAAATATGCTCGACCGTGCGAGATTAAAAAGCAAAAAAATATCCAAAACAGAATCCGTCCAATCAAATATGCCAAAAAGGCTGGAAGACGACGACATCCACATAGGGCCCAGCGATTACGTTCCATGGTTGAACGATAACAAAATCGCGTTCATCCGGATCGAAGGCAGGAATTTCGGCGATGTGCCGTTAGAACTTGAATTACGATTATCCGTCGAAGACTCTCCGAATTCCGCTGGCGTTGTGATCGATGCAATAAGATGCTGCAAAATGGCATTGGACAGGAAAATCCCGGGCCCTTTAACAGCGGCGTCGGCTTATTTCTGCAAGCATCCGGCTCAACAATTTCCGGATGATGTCGCGAGATCAATGCTGGAACAATTTATCTCGGCGAAGCAGCAGATGCTTGCTTCGTGAGACTTTTTTCCATGTAAATTTCGTCGCAGCCGTTTCCGTATTTCGGGCATGTTACGCAGTCCCTGTAGATTTTCTGTTCTATCACAGGACCAGTCGCGAAGCCGAATTTTAAAAAATAATCGGGCTTCCTTGTTAAAACGAAAACTTTGCCTATCCCCCTTCTCCCGGCCTCTTCTATTTCCGCAGTCACAATTCTTTTTCCCACCCCTCTGCTCTGATAATCTTTATCAACGCACACGCTGCGTATCTCCGCCAGATCCGGGCCGTAAGCTGCTAGAGATGCCACGCCTACGACACGACCATCTTCATCCTCAACAACGAAATCCGTAAGATGTTTAGCTATCTCAGCGGCGCTTCTCGGCAGCACTTCGCCTTCAGTCGCCCAGTAACTTATCAGCGCGTTTATCGCAGGCACATCATCGGCGGAAGCTTTTCTCGGCATGACAAAACCCAACAAACCATCAACAATTTTCGTACAACGTGTGGTACAAACCAGCCAATTTCAGCGCGCGTTTAGCAGCGTTTGCCAGGCTTTTCGCTCCTTTCTTTTTCACTGCGAAATCGTCATCTAACACGCCGGCTTCCACAATAAACGTATAACCGCCCACGTCCCTTGCATAAACAAGGTCCAATTCCTGCGTCGATTCGTCCAACCACGCCCCCGCAACCCATTTGCCTTTCTTGCTCACAAGTTCATTCGAGGGGTCCATAAGGCATTTGGCGCGATCGGATATGTATCCGGCTCCACAGCCCCACAGATAAACAGGATTATCTGTGTGCGGGTCTATAATTGCAATCGCCTTTACCCATGGTTTGGTTTCCAGGGACTGTTCAATATATTTTACGTCCATTTTTATCACTCAACTTTATTGAAAATGCAGGCTTAAATACCAGCTTGCATAAAAGTTACATTTATGAAGAAAAATGTTACAAATATGACATTGCACTCCAAAGTGCGCGCGTACATAGAGAACCATCCGTTTATTTCAAACATGCTGGCCGAGAGAATTGTAAATTTCTCCGCGCTTGCGAGAAAGATGCAAAAGGAAATCGGCGGCAACGCAGAGACGATTAAAGTTGCGATTGCCCGCGAAAGTAAGAACGTTGTAAAATTTCGTGGCTACGACGAGAACCGCGTCATCGATATTCTAAAAAAATCAAGGATAAGCATACAGGACAAGACAGCTGTTGTTATTTCGGAAAATAAATTAAACATCCCGAGATTGATAGCAAGCGAGATAACTGAAAATAATATCTATATTGTCGATCAAACGAAGCTCGACATAATGGAAACAAAACACACGAAAATATCAAAAGACCTTGTCGCCCTAATAATAACTAGTCCTGAAAAGATTGAGCACACGCCGGGCGTGATCGCGTTTTTAACGCAGTTCTTCGCGTCAAAAGGCGTGAATATCAGAGAGTTAATATCATGCTACACAGACACGATAATCGTTCTCGACCAGAAAAACGGCGCGCACGTTTTTGCGTTGTTGCAGGACTTTTTAAAGTAGATGGCCGGCTTTTAATTTTTTCGTTTCCAGATATTTTGAGTTGTATTCGTTCGGTTCGATTACCAATGGCAACCGTTCCACGTCTATACCTAAATTTTTAAGCAGTTCTATCTTGTCCGGGTTATTGGTGAGGAGCATTATTTTGGCCACGCCCAAAAATTTTAGAATTTCGGCTGCTATGGAATAATCTCTTTCGTCGTAATCGAATCCCAAATATTCATTCGTTTCTGCGATAGCCATGCCCCCATCCTGAAGTTCGTATGCTTTCAGCTTGTTCAATAATCCTATGCCTCTCCCTTCCTGATCTAAATATATTAGAATGCCGCCATCCGAGCCGATGAGTTTCAAAGATTCCCTTAGCTGCGCATTGCAGTCGCATCTCATTGAACTAAAAGTGTCGCCGGTGAGGCATTTAGAGTGAACCCTTACCAGGACCCTTTCGCTTTCGGTATTTCCATTCACAAGAGCCACATGCTCCTTTTTGCCGTCTTTGAAACCGAATATTTTGAAGTTTCCGTATTCTGTAGGAAGTTTGGCAGAAGATACGAATTTCATCCTGTCACCTTTAAAAACATTAATCTCTTCCAGAAGTTTTACAGCAGCGACGAGGGCGCGCTCGGCATAGTCTTTCGCGCGTCCTTCAGCCTGCTCCCAGGTCGCGCCGGGCCCGATTATTCCCAAAGTGACGGGTTTGTTAAACTCGGTTGAGAGGTCGGCCAATTTGTTCGCTACAGCAAAACCTATCGTCTCGTCATGTTTGGTATCGCCTTTTATTATCGCGCCTAGTGTGATCACAGCATCGACGTCATTGCGCATCAGTAATTTTTTTACGACTATCGGCATATCGAAAGAGCCCGGAACTTTTAATGATTTTACAACATTGACGCCTAGTTCTTCGGCCTTCGCAATCGCATGCTTCTCCATAACAGACGTTATTTCCGGATTAAACTCGCCGGTTACTATTCCGATGTTCATTTAACCACCAGACGGCCGGCGTCGGCGCGGCCCTGTCTGCGGCCTGCGCCAGCGTTTTTTGTTAGCTCTTCCGGTTTGGCAACAATTAAATAAGCATTGCGTGCATGCTTCGTAGCGCGGTCGACGCAAATATCATAAAGATCCTTTTCGTTATCCGCTTCAATCTCGTGCACGAAAACGCCAAGAACATGTTTATTCGTCATCAATTGCGCCTGCATGATTCCCATGTTAGCCTCGTGCGCGCACACCTCGTCTAATTTATGCGCCCCGACCATCGCAATCGCAAGACAGACGTCGCAATCGCCATCCAAAAGTTTTTTACAGGCAACCGCAAGATCTTTCATTCCCGGAACCGTGACGCGCACAATATCAACATCGCCGTATTTATTCAATTCCTCAACAGCGTATTTTCCCATGTCTACGCGCGCAAACATCGTATCGACAACGCCTATCCTGTAGCTCACAGAAATCGTTGTGCTGTTACCAATAAATAGCTTGCTACTCGTTTTTAAGTAGTATTTTAACTTCTGAACCGTCCTTTAATTTTAACTTCTTTCGCAGAAAGTGCGGCGATATTATCTCGATTACATCTGCCGGATGGTGCGTTCTTTCAATAACCAGAACAGCAGCCTCAACGCCGTTTATCGTCGCCTTGTAGCAGCTTGCGCCGCCATACGTTCTTTTGGCGTCGGTGAAGCCTTCTATTTGCACAGCCGGAATCCCATCCAATTCAGATTTCGCATCAATGTCGCGTTCCGTCCCAAGTCTAACATTCAACGTGCCCGGATACGGGTCAAAGCCCAGTTTGCGAACGAACTGTTTTCTATAACCGGGCATCGTCACGTAAAACCCGCCCTCGCCTAACCCTGAGAATACACGCCCTTCGATAACGATTTTCTTCGGAGCCGAATCGAAAACCGGCCTTAAATTCCTGTAAACATTTTTTAGTTCGGCGATGGCTTTTTGCGTTAATCTTATTGATTGTCCGTGCACGTCGACTCTGCGCTCGATCAAACCGTCTTTTTCCATTTCAATAAGCTTTCGTGAAGCGGTTTGCTGCGAAATGCCGCATTCCAGAGCCAGCTCAATTGTATTCGTTCCGATAAATTTTTCATGCGCTCTTTTCTTAACCAAGCTGTAAAGTAAAGATTCCATGGCAAAATCAATTCTCTAGTAATTTAAGAGGGAAAGACAAGATAATAAATTACATATGGCAACGAGGCGCGAAGGAATTCTGATCCTTGGCTTTTTAATACTGCTCTTAATCCCTGCTTTTGCGGCAGCTTCGTATGCTATCAGGCTGGAACTGGTCATTGAAAAGCCTGTGTACTCTGCCAGCGAGCAAATCGTGCTAACAGGCCAATTATTGCAATTGAATGTATCAGCCTCGGATACGTCGTACCAGGCTGTCGGCAACGCCAGCATAAACATAACCATCTATGACAATTCAACCGGCGCTGTAAAAAGCAATTACACGCTTAACACAAGTTCGGCGGGCGTTTTTCGTTCTAACAGTTCCACGTCGCTAACAGAAAAAACCGTGTCAGCGCCGAGCGAAACCGGAACGTATAGGCTGGAGGCGTCTTACACAGATCTGGATAACACCAAATGGCACAGCAAAATAAACTTTGTAGTATTGGACCAAGCCGTGGACGATATTATAATTAGGGCTTCAAAATCCCGGTACTATGCTGCGGAACCCGCAACAGTGTTTTTAGAAGCTGTTAAAAGGACAAACGGAAACAGGTTGCCGGTATCAAACGTATCACTGAACGGCACGCTGAGGTACGAAAACTTAACAACAATACGCCAGTTCAACTGCACCACAGACTCGTCAGGCATATGTTCTGTTTCGTTCAATGCTCCTTCGTCGAGCGGCAAGTACATATTGGAAGCGAAAAACTTCCTCGCATACAGCTCATTCCGGGTTATCACTTTCAACATCCAGGCCTACATGAAAGACGGGCTCGGACAGGGCCACAAAGAAACGTTCCGCACGAACGAGCAGGCTTCGGTTGAAGTGCGTATCGACGTTAACGGTTCTGTACCGACAACAAACTACACATTTAACGGCACGATCCTGGACTCGAGCGGCAGTTCAATAGCAGTTATAACAAGCACGTCGCTGGAGACCAGCAATTCATACACAAACCGGTTTACTTTTACGATAAGCAACCAGTTTACAGCAGGCAATTACTACGCTTCTGTCAATGTGTATGATAATTCCGGCAACTCTAGGCCTGGCACAGTGTTCTTCCAGGTCAGGGAATGGATTGTCAATTTCTATAAAGCTTCATCAGACTCGGGCTTTGAATACGAATATGTTGCATTCCCGAGCAGGAAACTTAACTTCGAAATATACCCGAAAGACCGCCAGAATGGCAGCATAGTAACAGGGCTGAACGCGTCGCAGTTCAACATAACCATGAAAAGCCAGGTAGGTTCTGTTGTTCAGATAGGAAACGCAACATGGAACTCGTCCTGCGGAACCGCAGGCTGCTACACATTCAACCTTACGTCACCTTCGTCTACAGGCGATTACATAGTATCCGTTTCCCTTAACCACAGCAGTGACTCGCAAAAAACGGAGCGCAAAATAACCGTCTTGAGTCTTAAATTGTCGGCGTTATCAACAACGGAAACAGGCCAGCAAAAGGATTTGTTCGGCACAGCAGAGCCAGTTTACCTTACGCTAGCAGCGGGCAACACCACATCCTCGGTAAACCTGACAGACGCGTCTATCATTAATGTAAAGTATGAAAATGGAACAGAATTTTCCTACACAAACACAACGTGGTTCGGTGTCAATGTTACTGACAATACGCTTCATTGGGCGTGGAACGTGACAGAACAGAAATTAAAACTCGATCCGCCAAAGGCCGGCGGCGTTTACACTGTTAAAATAGGCGCAAATTCCAACACGCTGACCACGACCACCAGGTTCATAATCAATCCTTACGACGTGTGTGCTGTTGCAAAAACAGCGGCAGGTTCGATAGACTCGTCGTCAAGCTTCTACGCCTGGCAGTACAAAACCACAGACACGGTATACTTTGAATTGAAAATGACTCAGGCAAACAATCCGGCCGGCCGCGCAAATTCATCGTATGTGAAAAACGCCACAAATTTCGGTACGGGGTCAGCGTGCAGCATCGACACGACGCAGCAGCAGGTCGTAGCGAATGCAACGATAAGCATTGAAAAGATCACAAGTTCGATATCCGGGATAGAAAACAAAATAAACACGACAGAATCGGTATGCAAGGCTGACAACAACCAGGGCGCGTACACGTGCACGCTAAAGCCGTTGAACAAATGGGAAAGCGGGAGGAATATAGTCGAATTAAAAGTCACGGGTGAGGACAGCCAAACCTCTGATAAAGTAGTATCAATGTTCGAGACACGCACGTTCTTTATTTACGGTTACGCAACAACTTGGGCCAACAAGCCGCAAAGCAACATCACGTTCACAGCAAACATGTACAATCCCGGAACTAACTGGTGGAGCAATTACGGATCCGGCGGATTAAGCGGTTCCATAACCATACAAAAGGTCCAGTACATGGGTAAAAACGGCGAATGGGTGTGGCCGCCCATAGAAATTTCCTACAACACCACAGGCGTTAATTCTTCGAACGTCAGCAGCGGTTCCGGGACGTTTACATTGGAGCACACGAGAACGCCAAAGAAATCATGGGATCCGGGTTCTTATTCCGTGATAATCAAAGCAACGGACGACGCATCAGGTGAATCGGATTACGGCGAGATCTGGTTTGAGGTTAAAAGATGGGACGCATTTTCCACGCCTGTGGAGAAATCCGGAACATCGTTTAATTACAAGTATTCTTTCAACAGCAGGGAAAACATTTCACTGTACATGAGAATTACCAATGCCGGTGATTATAATGACAACGGAGGGACGAGCCTCGGCGGCAACGTGAGCATCGGCGTGCAAAGGGTGCAGCAATACACGACCTGGCCTCCCAAAGAAGTAAACGTGAGTTCGTACGGCGTAATCGGAATCAGTGTCAACCAATCAAGCCCATGGTATTATTCAGCGAATGCGAACACTTACGCAAATTATGTTATTACGATTTACCCGACAAGCGGAACATGGGAAAACGGCTATTACAATGTTGTCTTGGACGTCAACGGCACGGACACAGGCTGGGGATGGTTCAATGTAATATCCTTCACTGTCCAATCGCGCACAACCGACCAGAACGGAACAAATTATGTATACAACATCAAAGGCAGCCAGCCCGTGTACCTTAATGTTACAGCATCAAAGAGCTGGAAGACATACTATTCGGCTGTAGATTATGTGAACACGACATTCGAAGACATGACAATAAGAACGTGGCGCCAAACCGGAAACAGCTGGCAGCAGCTGGAATACAATTATCCAGAGAACATCAACGTAACCGTATTAAACAACACAAAGTTGCACGTGAACGGCTCTGCGATTCTCAATGTTACATTAAGCACCGGAAGCTGGCCAGCAGGCTGGTATAACGGCGACATAAAATTAAAGAGTGTAAGCGGCGACAACGCCGGCGATTCAGCCATCGGGTATATTTACTTCAATGTCCAGCCATTCCGCGTGCAGGCGTCTACATCCTCGTACCAGGTCGATTACGACTCTAATGTTACAGCCACGCTAAGCGCGTACAGCCCGGACTGGAGCAGCAATACCATATTGTCCGGAAACTATTCGATCAAGAAAATAACAGAATCCCAGTGGACAGGATCAGGTAACAATTACATTACGTACACGAATTTCACGCCTGCTAATTTCACAGGCCAGACGCAAGTTAACATATCGCCCGCGCGTTCGGGAAGCGATAAATGGAGCTTAACAAGCGGCGGCTACCATTATCTTACGATAACAGTCGAGGATAGCAACACAGGCGACACGCAGGACGCCTGGCTGTCGTTCAGGGCAATGCCTATGCAGACCACGATAGGAACACCATACAGTCAGAATTCAATTAGCGCGACGCAGAACGTGACTGTTCCGGTCACGATAAACAGCTCAAGAAACAGCTCATCTGGATCCGGCAATTTGTCGCGCGTATTCGAATGGTCCTGGCCGAACGTGATAGAATATAAATTCACCGTAGGGAATTGTTACTCCGTAACAAGCGGATCATGCAAAATAACAGGCACGCAAAACGTTACTGTACATGTTCCGTCGTCCGGTTGGTCCGAAGGCTGGCATTATCCTGAATTCGAGTTCACGCCAACTGACGACAAATCCTCAAAAATATCCGCAGGAAGCACATGGTTCCGCGTGGCGCAGGCTTATTCAGGTTCGTTCTCCAATTACGACCAGAATAATTCATGGAAATATTATTTCGGGGCTGACGAAAACGCCAGTGTGAAACTTCAAGTTACAGACGGAAATTATGCCGGACAGGTTGTGAATATCACCAAAGTTGAATACGCAGAATCAGGGTCAAGTTGCTGGAATGATTATTGCAGGACTTTCGTAAGCGCAAGCTGGGAAATAATAAACGCCAGCACCAGCAAACCAAACGAAACAATCGCAACAGGCTCTGTAATAAGGATAATAAAACCTTCCGGCGGCTGGCAGCGCGGAGATCACGTCGTGCGTGTCAATATTGCCGGTCCGTCAGGGATCGCAACGTTAAAATCAGGATATTTCTGGGTAAAGGACGTGTCCGGCCCCAATGCCACTATCGTGAGTCCGCTATTCAACGCGACGATAAACGCCTCGTCGTTCCTGTTCAATGTAACGACAACCGAGAATTCCACATGCACTTTCAATGTTGTCAATTATGACAGCTACAATTCATGGTACTGCGGCGGCTCGAACGCATCCACCACATACAACACACTATATTCCTACACATGCAACACCACGACATTCAAGGGCGCTTCGTATTACAGCAATTATGCGAGCAAATGGTCAGACTCCAACTTCCAGACAAGCGGTACAACACACTCGTACAACTTCTCCACAGCCGGCATGCCCGCTCAGCACTATGGAGCGTATCTGTGGTGCAACGACGAGGACTGGAACAATGTGTGGGCGTCCACAGTTTTCAAGGTGAATACAAGCATCAGCACGGTAAATGTTACGCTCACAAGCCCTGCAAACAACGCTCTCGGTACGGCATCGTCAATAAGTTTCAATTACAGCTTTACAGGCCCGACATCCAATTGCGACCTTTACACAAACTCGTCAGGCTGGGCGGTTAACGCTAACCAGATGTCACTGAACGCGGGGGCGCACACTACTGTTGCATTGCCGCTGACAAACGGAACGTTCATATGGAACATAAAATGTACGCAAACTACGAATTCAACCAATTTCGGCTGGGGTGCGTCAAACAGGACATTATACGTAAACATAACAGGATGATAACATGATAAGAAAATCCCTATTCGGCATTTTAATTTTCATATTGTTGGCGCCGTACTCCAACGCCGCGCTGCAGATCACAGCGTTTTCGTGCGATGGCCAGATAGGAACTGTTAATGTAGCTAATGGCAACACAATGGTCTGCCAATCAACGATAAACAATCCTGATGAAAGCACAGCCTCAATAAGCTCTGTGCGCCTTTATCCAAGCGGCAGCTGGCTGGAGGACAGCGTGTACACAGGCTCGGGCTTTTCGACAAACGTAAATTCCGGCGCTTCGACAACAGCCACGTTTAGCGGACTGCGACCAACAAGCTCCGGGCTGAACAACTTCGATTCGATATTGGTCGATTCGCTCACAGACACGTTTGTTGCTGACACAACTGTCAATGTCGTAGATTTCAAGTCATTGTCAGCCTCAACATCAGCGTCCAGCGCAGCCACCAGCGCGACGATAACAGTGTTCGCTGACGCGCTTGTGGGCGGTAACCTTGACGTCACGCTTTCAATTTCAGTATCAGGCTGCAGCCTGAAATCAGGCGAGACGTCGTCAAAAAGTCTTGGATCGTTATCGCATAATTCCGCAGGTTCAGCGTCATGGCAGCTCACGATGAGCACGTCGACATGCTCGTACACAATCACAGCAACAGGAACAAAAGGCGCTGTCACAATAACGTCAACAAAGTCAGGCAGCGTAACAACTTCCGACAGCGGTTCCGGCAGCAGCGGTTCATCAGGAAGCAGCAGTTCGTCTAG
>JACQNY010000003.1 GCA_016202795.1 Candidatus Aenigmatarchaeota archaeon | reverse complement strand
TTTGTTTTTCAGTTCCATCTTTCATATTTCTAACTACCACAGACTTTGAAGAGTATTCTTTTGGTGCAATAATAATCGCAAATTGTGAATTTGATGCAAGTTCCATCTGTTTTTTTATTTTCTGAATATATCTTTCAACATCTCCATTTTCGAAATCGGCTTCGGCATCCGAAAGGACGCCTAAACCATCCGCCATCTTTTTCCATTCTCCAAAGGGAGGATCTTCAAGTTCGATCCGAACCTCTAAATTTCTTTTTTTGGCTTCTTGAATAGTCCAAATCAGGAAAGAACTTTGCGCTTCATCAACCGGATTCATGAAAGAATCTTGCATTGAGCGCCTGCCTTGGATAATTTCTTCGACGGCTTGCCGCCATTGGCGAGGAATTTCGGCAAGTCGTTCTTTCCATTTCATCATTCCCTCTTTGGTTTTTAGTTCCTCAGAGATTCGAACGGCTTCATGAGGGGAAGGAATATAAACTTGTTCTAAAAAGAAAATTACATTTTGATTTTGGGTAAAAACTGTTTTGAGGAATTCTTCAAGTTCAGGACGATGCCTATTAAAATCCTCAGGCAGTGCATGCCTGATTCGGATAGGCGTGTAACGATCAGAAATTTGGGGAGAAACAGATTCTTTCTGAATTCGGGCGGGAGGAGCACGTATTTCTATATTCAATAAAGTAATTCCCAATCCGATAATAGCGGAGATTAAAACGACGGATAACATCTTTTGATAGATATTGGGACGAACTGCAGATTGCCTAACTGCTTGACCTTTTTTTCCTATTTTGTGCTTTTTGTCGCGCAGTTCGGAGCGGGGAGGGACGGTCACAGACCACAAAGCAGCCCCTATATTTTGGTTTAGATGGAGTTCCTTCAACCCTAATTTCAAATTAATGGCGAGCGTTCCATCCTGGAAAGTCCACAACGGCACATTAGTCGGAACAAACAGGCTGGGTTTAAGCCGCCTTTTGACTTCATGTTGGGTTACCCATGCGGCTTCGTAGAAAAATAATAGTCCGCCCAAGGGGATTCGGCGTGTTGAAAATCGGAGGGAAGCGAAATTGGGAAAAGTTAAATCTGCCGGCGGGGATCGGGCATCCACGGTTTCAACGCGATATACCTCAGCGGGGATTTTGACCATCCCATACCATTTCATAATGTGCTTAAATCGCCCTGCGAAATTAACAAACTGAAGAACCTCTCCTAAGATCCGCCGGGCCGTTTCCCCTCCAGGACCTTCAAGGCCGCTCGATTCAATTTGGATAGCATGACCCAGGGTTTTTGTAAGACCTGCTTGCAAACCCAATAACATCCGTTGAATATCAGTAGGGTTCTGAGCGCGCACCTCGGCGCGATTTTCCAAACCACGGTCCTGATTTTGCGCCGCGCCGAAGTCGGGCAGCTTCGCCTTCTTCCTCCCCTTTGCTGAGCGTCTTATGTTTTGGCGGTTTTGGATGGATTTCGATTTCTGAAAAACGAGCGCGTTTTTCTTGAATACCGAAACGTTTCCATGTGGCTCAAAAATAGCCCTCAGGCCTGCGATCAAGTAGTCATATTTTTGGTAGTCGTATTTTTGGACGCTAATGTAAGCGTAGCCGCCAGGACGTAGCACTCGGATAATTTCGTCTGCCATCTGCTTCCCCCCCATCTCAAGCTTAAGGGTTACATTGGCGGCATAGACACCATCGATCGACGCATCCGGAATCTGTCCGCGCAAGTCCCCCGCATTAGCATGAAAGAGCACAAAATCCTTTGGGGAATGTCCATGCTTGGCCAGATATTGGGCAGCTTTTTCAACGCGTCGCCGCCACCATAAGTTGACAAACTCAACGGCAACGGTCTTCTTCCACTCGAAGGCCTTCTGCGCAGCTACAATTTCATGTGGACTACCGCCATACCCTATCACCAAACCTACTCCACCTTTGGGTTTCTGGCCTATTACGCTCTTCACATCACGCCTTGCCTCCTGCGTCAGATCCTCCACCCACCATCGAGGCTTCCACAACCCCATTCCAAATTTCCGGAACCGCGCATACTCCCAGTCGGTCTGCCAAGTCGGATTGGCTTGAATCCCATCCCGAATGAAGTCACGCCAGCGTTCCCCGCCCCTAGATTGTGCGATGGCTTCATTCTTAGATGTATCCCGCACTTCGGAGCGGCTTATGGACAGCGCTTCATAAGCACGGGATGCTTCCATGGGTTTACGTTCTGGATAAAAGCCAATCGCCTTGCCATTTAAAAATTCAATGGTCACATAGCGCCCTGCTAAATCTTTTTGATGTTGCACGATCGCTCTCTTAGCTGCGGAAATCATGCCCGAACTAGGAACTGGTACATGT
>JACQNY010000019.1 GCA_016202795.1 Candidatus Aenigmatarchaeota archaeon | reverse complement strand
TCCAGTAACGAGTTTCTTCTCTGAAACCAAGTTTATCCTGAATCTGGTCGCCACATCGGGGAATTGATCCTGGAAGGCTTGATTAAGTCCTTCGGTCGTAGGTGTATCACCACTCAAAACAATTTCGCGAATATAAAGTTTGGGATTCCTTCGGAGATCTTCTGCGATTCCAATGAAGTAGTCCTGAGCATCAGGAATGCTTCTCTCCAGAATAATATTGAGTCCACTCTCTGAATGACGATCGCTCCGACGCGCTGCCTGGAAGAGAACGCCTTTTAATGTGTCTCTGAGTTCAGAATGTATCAGCTCGCCTGGCAGAACTCTCCTTGTCATCCTCTGTGAAGTCCCCCAAACCACTCCCCACGTTCTCCCCTCACCCAAAGTCCTTTCAATGGCTTTGCGAAGCTCTGACTGAGGATATATCGATTTATCAATTCTTAATTCATTAATTTTTATATTGACAGATTGGGGTTCGTTCGGTAGAGTAGGACCCTGTCTCAAAGGAGAGTCGGTGAAAGAGAATTTTAGTCCCCGTGAAGTGGTGGCAATGTTTGAAGAATTGAGAGGTGAATTCCGCGTCCTGTCCGAGGTTGTGGTTCCGCTCCGAGAAGATATGTCTGAGGTCAAGGAACGTTTAACCTCTCTCGAAAATAGAGTGATTTCTTTGGAGGACCTTGTTCGTTTGTCCCTCCCCGATCTATCCAAACGCGTTTCCCGCATCGAATCCAAACTCAATCTTTGATCCTCCCGCGCTTCGGAGCGGAACAGCGGAGCTATTACTTCTTCACTAAAAGTTAACGGGCCTATTTCGTTTACATGTTCAGCGGCAGTTGAAATTGAAGGACTAACTAGAATTCTTCGCTCATATTGATCTGTAGAACGCCAAAGTTGCAACTGACGTGCGGGAATCTTTCGGACTGAAACACGATAATTCGAGGAAAGCTCTACGGAAGGAAACACATTAAGTATGAGCAAACCTTTGAAATTGATTTCGTAAAGACCTTTCCCTGCTACAATGGTTTTACCCTTCCGCCGTTTCTCAAATTCGTCCTGCGTCTCGTGATAATAAGGTCTCACTTCATGATTAAGCTTATTGAGATCCCATACCCTAATTTGTCGGGGCTGCTCTCTTTCGACAAGAGATGGATTCCTAAAAAATTGGCGACCCTCGTCTCTTTCTCGAAAAGCTTCAACCGAATCTCCTCTATTTTCATACCTATCTATTAAAAGAAACGTTTGTGACCCACTATTCAAATGAACAGTAATAACAAGCCCATCGCTCGTCCACGAATCCTTAGCAAAAAGGTCATCGTAGTCCACTCTGAGAACTTGCCCAGGGAAAAGCTCCACACTGTTTTGCAAATCTACTGTTTGATGAATTAAAGCCCGCGCTTCGGAGCGGGAAATTAAGTTTCGAGTTCCAAGTTTAAAGTTTGAAGTTAATCCGATTGGACCACTTTGAACCAACTTGAAACTTGAAACTCCAAACTCGGAACTATCTTCTATCCGCACTTCGGAGCGGCGGAGCTTGTTGATTTTGGCTTCCACATCACGAATCTCATTAATTATACGACTGGTGGCTGTATGAAATTCTTGGTATGTCCGCCTTTTTTGTTTAACTTCGCGTTCCACCTCATTTTGGTAGCTTCCGTCGATAGCAGCTTCGAGATAGCCGTTCACTTCATCCAAGATCTTTAACACTCGCTCTAGATCATGTTGCTTTAAATAAAAAGTCACTAACCCCATACTACTAGAAGCCCGTGCAAGTGTGAGTTGAATTGGAACCTCTGGAGAATGAAGTGGCACGACTTTGGAAGGCATAAAATCAGTTGTCAATCGAGCGATAATATTTCTGATATAGGCGAGCGAATTATAAACACTGTCGGGAATGGTAACCGCCCGCGCTTCTGAGCGGAACTTAAATGGGGCCTTCTCATCCTCTGAATCAAGATAGAGTTTTCCTGGCCCAATCAGTCTATTGAGTGAGTTAAGCGAATAAACGAAGCCTTCGACTAAAGTTCGAATATATCTTTTATCAAGCTCTCCTTCAGGGAAGGCAGATCGCACGCTTTCGATCAAACCAGAAAATTCAGTATCAAAATTTGCTTCACCATGAAAGTCGACTCTAGCATTTAAAGCGGAAATACGTCCTTTAATTCCTTTTTTAGGATTCAAAGCGGCAAGATTTAATAGATCTGCAATTTCCTGACCGAGTTCTGGGGAAATATCGACTTTCGCCCGCGCTTCGGAGCGGGATGCGAGCTGTCTACGCGCAGTGGCGATGGCCTGTTCGATCCC
>JACQNY010000017.1 GCA_016202795.1 Candidatus Aenigmatarchaeota archaeon | reverse complement strand
GTCCCAGAGAGATGCACAAGGTAACTTGCGCAGACTGCGGGAACGAATCTGAAGTCCCTTTCAAGCCGGACGGTAAGAGACCGGTTTATTGCAGGGATTGCTTCAACAAGAGACGCGGCGCTTAAGCGCGGCGGTTCTTTGGTTAAACTTCTGAAAAGAGGTTAAGACGATATTTGATTTTTTGGGTTTTATTGCCTAATTTGATTTTTAAATCCTAGCGTCAGCTATCCAATCTTGACCATGAAAAATAAATCCAAGTTTACATTACAGCCATTGCTTGCTGTTTCAAAGCCTGCTTTTGCTTTTTCGGAGTTTCTTTTTACTAAAACGTTTTTCCAAGTTTGCATACTTGCAAACTGGAGCAGTTTTCCATAGGAAAACTTGCTTCCTGATCCTGTATTTTAATACGGGCATCAGTTCCTTTATCTCCCGCACCCTTTCCTTGTACTTGTTCATCTTTATTTCGTAGCTTTCTTTTGTCAGAATTCCTTTCTGGAAATGCTCATATTGGGCTTTCTTCATCAGGTTTTTCAACACAGACTTTTCGGCTTTGAGATCTTTTATCCTGTTTTTTGTCCTTGTCACCACGATCCTACTTAGAGTAACATAAGCGACGACCGCCGCTACAACACTGCCAACGGTTATGTTAGTTTGATTGTCCTTCAAAAGGGATACCATGTTTTCTCTTACCGCCTTTATCCTGACCTGAATTAATGTCGCCTCGGCCCTTGTGTCCGTAAGTTTTGTATAGCCTTGTTTTATCAATCCTTCCGCCTCTTCATATCTTTCTTGCTGGAATGCGATTTTACCCCTGTTGAGAAATTCCTTTATTTCGGACGTATTCAGGCCGTATCCTTCCAGCTCCTGTATGCCGAAATTTAACGCGCTCAACGAGTCGCTGATGTTGTAGGCTTGGATTTTCCTTTCCGATATCAGACTGGTTTTTTCAGCTACTATGGAATAAAGTGTGGCGTTGAAGGCTTTCCTGGCATCCAGCAATGCATCGGTTACGAAAACAACGCCGAATCCCGAGTCGGACATTTCACTTATGTCCTTTTCGGCCTGCGACAGCATGTAATCGGTTTTGTTTTCAGCTATTTGGCCGCTTGCCGTGCTGCTTATCAGCAAAATTGCGGCCATGAACATTGGAAAGGTTAATTTCACAATCAACTCACCTTTAACCGCAACCGGGCGATCAACCTTTTAATCCTAGAAATTATTTTGTCCGACATATCCGTTTTGTGTGTATAGTATTCGTAGTAGTGTTTTCTGTTATATAATCTCTGTTTGATTGATTCAACCTTCATGGTGCGCATTTCTTCCATGATAATCTGTTCCAGGCCGGTTATTTTTTTTCGTAACCACGTACCGGGCTTTCTAGCAAATTTTTTGCCGAGCCCGTGCAGAGCGCCGGGCTGTGTTTTTATTTCAAGTATTGTTTCTCCAGGATCTTTGTTTATTTCTAATTTTATTCCTTCGGCCAATTTTTCCATGCCTTCATATTGTTTGTCAAAGCGTGGCTTCTTCTCAAAAACTTTTTCAATTTTATTGGCGAATTCACCGAAATATGTTCCGAGATCTATTTTTGGCATTTCCTTTTTTTCGTTTTTCTGCATGCCCGCTTTTGCGGCATTTTTTCCCAGCTTAGTTTCCAGCACTGCCAGCGCTTCTTCTATTTCGGCATTTCTTAGTTTATACGCCTGCATTCTTTTGGCGTAAGTTGATTTGTTCATCGAACGTTTTTCGAAATATTCCCTCTGAAGGTTTTTCATCAGATTAAGAACATCCTCACCCTCGTTTTTCAGGTTATCCATTTCTTTGGAAACTTTGATTATTCCGACCCTTCTTGCCCTTAATTTAACCCGCTCTTTTTTGATTTCTGATAACCTGTTTTCATACCCGTAAACCGCTTTATGGTAATCTGTTGCGGACATTGTTTTTTCTTCGTATGCCATCCTTTGGGCCTCTTTCATCAGTTCCATGATGTTCGATTCTTCCACAATTAGATCTTTTAGTTTTTTAGCGATGAATACGACGATGACCCTTCTATAAACAACAATTCCGGTTACGTATGCTGTGCCGATTAAAATAATCACAGCCAGCCAATGGTCCAGCAGAAGTTTTATATAATTTATCTTGCCTATCGTTTCGATTGCGTAAACTAACTGCGCGTCCCTGACTCTCAATTCGGCTGACGCATAATCTTCCCTTTCGAATGCGGCCAATGCCAGGTTAAGCAGGTTCTTTGCATTGTCGACCCTCAGGCCCTCTTTTTCAGCCTTTTTTATATTGTCTGAGAGCGATTCTATGGAGTTTCTTGTTTTGAAGGCCGTATTTCTCACAAGCGTTATCATGCCTGTTATCTCGTTGACCTTTTCGTAATCCCTTTCTTCGAATGTTTTTTTCGCCTGTTCCAGAAGTTTTTTAACCGACTTGATCGGGAAGCCTGCTGTTAGCATTTCCTGATAATTATTTTTCGCCTGTTCCAGAGTTGAGTTCGCGTCTACCCTGCTAACTTCATGCACGGATAATGTTACAAACCTCTGTTCGATTATACTCCTTTCCGCGGCCCCTTCGATTAACCGTCCTGTTATTGTGAAATTTAAAGGATGTTTGCCTTTTGTCAGATAAGCCGGCGCTACGATTGTTATCTTAAACAACCAGGTTTCATTGTACGGAATCTCTGCTATCTTATCCGGGCTGGTTGAAATGTACTGGGCCAGGAATCCTTTCACATCAAGGGTTACGTTTTTTATTACAGAGTTTTTGAACGGATTGGCTACTTTTATTACGAACGTGTCGTTCAAACCCCTGACCAATTCAAGCGTTTCGGTCGTCTGCAATAACAACGCTTTTTGTTCCGGGGTAATCGTTGGCGATGCCGGTCCGGCAAGCCCGCTTCCAGATGAGCTGCCGGACGAGGCCGAGGGCGCGGATGCGGAACTAACGCTGACGGATTTGGAATCGCTGCCGCTTGCGTTTTCGCCTGAACCGGCAGACGCTATTATGGTTTGCGTGCCCGATGAGGCTGTGGAGCTGATTGATATTGTCATGTTGCTTGTAACTTTAGAGCCTACGCCCAGGAATCCTATGAAATTATTTATTGAACCGGACGTGTTAACCCAACCCGAAGGCACGGTCCAGTTAAGCCATGTGTTCGTCGCTTCTGTTGTGCCTAGGTTTGATAAAGTCGCTGTTAAAATAATATCCGCGTCTCCCAAGGCGACTGTGGAATCGTAACTGGTTATTGTAACTGCGAAAAGTGGTCCTGCGACATTTTGTATTACTACAGTTCCGTTGATATTCTGGGAGGAAATTAATGTCGGGTTTATGGTGTATGCGTTGATTGTTATGCTGTACGCGTACGTCCCGACCGCAAACCCGGTTGTGTTTGCTGTGACATTGAACGTTGTTTTATTGTAAGTCGAATTGACTATCAAATGCAGGGACGTGTTTGTCCTATTGAACAGGATCCAGCTGCTATCCGAGGTTATTGTGAAATTCAAATCAAAATCCGCAGTGTTGTTTATCGTTATGTTTCCCAGGTTGATTTCCCTTTGCTCTGTCTGGACTATAGCCTTTGTACTTGGGATGTTGGTGATATTGAGCCAAGTGTAATCCAATGCGACGGTAATATTTGTTACCGGGCTGGCGTTTGCATTGTTTGACGTATCGTTTACGTATATTCGGAAACTCCAGTTTCCCGCGGTCGGCGTGAAGTTGCCGGAATACATTACTGTCGTGACAGGCGACATTAAGGCCTCGGTCCACACATTTGATGTGTTCAGCCTGTACTGGATAATTACAGAGCTTATTGAGACGTTGTCAGAAACAAACGCTGTAACGTTTACCATTACGCCAGGGTCCAAACTGTTTGTCGTGTTTGGCAGATAACTAATATTTTCGATCGTGGGTGCGGTAACATCCAGTATGTTTATTGTCCAGGTTGTTGTATTTACCAAGCCCGCTTTGTCAAACACATAAGCTTTGCACTGGACGATTCCCGGCGTCGTGTTAATTGAAGCGATTGTGTAATTTAGCCAGTTGCTGGCCAAGGAAATCAAGCTGGAATTTACAACTGTGCCGGTTTCGTTATGCTCCATGTAGCCATAATCTAATCCGGTATTGTCGGTCCACTGCGAGTAACAGGTTATATCCACGGTTTCATTCGGCGACAGGGGCGTGTTGTTTTTCAAAATATTCTGCGGTCTTGTCGTGTCGAAAAAGAAATAGACCAGCGAAGAATTGCCGGAGTTCTTGTTAGCCGAAGTATCGTTGGCATAGAACCTGATGTTGTGCGAACCATCCGGCGGGCTTATGGTTGCATTCCATGCTGTCAAAGAAAGGTTGCTCATGCTTACGTTTGCGGTCCCGTTTAAAGAATATGCTGCAAAACTTCCTGATTCGCCTAAGGTAATGTTTGCCAAAACACTGGCAGAAGAATAATAAGTTCCGTTTACAGGCGACCACACGGTTATTATTGGAGGGGAGGTGTCTGTTAATGTCGTATCCACGGAGAATATCCTGGTGGCTGTTCCCATATTTCCATAAGAATCGTTTGCATAAAACCTGAGTGTGTGGCCTGTGTTGGATAAACTTGATATCGCGGCGCTCCAGAAGGTTAGGGTTGAATTAACCATGCTCACGTTTGCGGCATTGTCCAGGGAATAGCCGGCCCAACTTACCGCCTCGCTCATGCTTAACTGCGCAGATACAGAATTTTCCGAGTATGTCTGGTTTGCAGGATTGATAATTGTGATAGTTGGCTCAGTAGAATCCGTAATGTAAGTACCTGATAAATTAACTGACGCAGACTCGTTCAAGCTATCATACAGGAAAGCGTACCACGTGTGTGTCGCGTCGTCGGTTTCTGAATTGAAGGAGCAGGTTGCGTTCGATGCGTCTGTTGTGTTGGAACAATATGTTGTGGCTGCGCATCCCGAGGCTGATACGGAAGTCGAGTTGCAAACGAATAATTTCAACGACTGGCCGGAGTCAGGGTCAGAAGAAAAGGTTGTTATCGTTGTTTCGGAGCCGCCTTTAGTTGTTGCAACATTGTCTACTGCAGATGTTAACACAGGCAGCAAGTTGATGTTTATTGTTTTGTTTTGAACCGCCTGTATGTTGCCGGCAGGGTCTGAAGAGTTGTACCTTAAAAAATTAACCCCCCTTTCGGAAGAGGCGAATGTGACTGTGCCGCCGGAATCTATCCCGCTGGATGGCGTGCAAGACCCGGTAGCGTCTTTGCAGAACAATGTCTGAATATTTGCGGCGCCGTACGCAAGGTTGTCATTTTCTGTTATTGCTACGATATACGGGGGGACTTGTATTGCTGTGGACGAGTTGTCAGAAGTTGTCGGTGCGGTCCAATCCGTAACTAAAGATATTATGTCAAGGTTCTGGGTCGTATTCTGCGAATTGCCCAGGGAATCCCGGCAGCTTACATAAAAATTATACGCATCCAAGCCCTGTGTTGTCGTAACTGTCGCACACGCCGCCTGACTACCGGAAATGGTGCAATCATTTGTCATTGAAGCGTACACTATATCAGACGTGCCCCACCTGCATACCATATTCGCTTCGCCGCTGGCTGTGATGTTGGTCCAGCCGTCGTTAATGCTGTCATAGTATGTGACGTCCGTGTCGCCTGCCACGTTAATTACAGAGGTGGCTGGGGGCGTCGAGTCTGTGATAAAAGTCGTGTTCGTTACATAGGAATAAAAATCTCCGTCGAACGCCCTGCAATAAGGCGTGTGCGTCGCATCGTCTGTTGTTGTGGCGTATGTGCACGTCAGTCCGTACGGCCGGCTCGTATCAACAGTAGTTCCGCCTGTGCATATTGTGTTTGTCGAGTTGGGCGCAGCCGACGATTCGGAACAGTACAAATTAAGCGTCTGTCCGTTTGGATCGTCTATGCCATTGCCGGTTATTGTCAAAACATCACCGCCTTTTATCGGGCTTGAGGAAGCGGAAATCGAATTCATTATCGGAGTGGAGTTTTCCAATAAAATTGATATCAATCTTCCTCTCTTGATGCCAAGATTGCTTAACGTACCGCCGGTCGCGCTGTGTTCTATTCTGTCCGCCTGGAAAGCTGCTGTCAAATTCGCAACAGTTAAGAACAAAGGCGCGACCCAGTCGCTTGTCTCGGTTGCTTCAATTGAAAGGTTGTAAGTTTTTGTAGTTCCGTTGTAGAACGTTATCCTATTTGAGGATGTTGTGCCGGCCTGTTGTTCTATTGAGCCTAAGATTAAATGACGGCCGGGCGTGCTTGAATAGCTGTTAACCGTTTTGTTGTACCAGTTGTTCGCTGCGGCAGGATCAGTTTCGGATTCGCTTTCATTATAATATGATCTGTTGAATGCGTCCAGCCTGATCGCCAACAGATGGGCGTTTTTTATAGTTGCCGTATCCGCGGCGTTGTTTACATTGAACGTAAGATTTAGTATGGTCTGGCTCGCGTTGAGAGTTATATTTTTTATTGTCGCGCAGCCGTAGCGGTTTCTGGCGTCCCTTTGTTCAAATTCGCATTCCATGTACTCGGTGCCGTCGATGTACAGGTTTGCGATTGCGGCTCTGGCGTTTGCGGAATTCTGTATATTCGCAGAGGCTATGATAAGATAACTTCCTGCTGACAAGGGAGTGAAGTTCAATCTCAATTTCTCGACCGGGGTTGTGCTGCTTGTTGTTGTCTCGCCTTCGCTTTCGTTATATTCGGCGTCAACCTGAATGACAACTATCCTGGCGTTCCTTATGAATCCGGTTGACGTGGCATTCCATGATATGCTGATGTTGTGCTGGCTGGTGTTCAGTTCGATCCTCTTCACTGCGGAAAAAGGAAACCAGTCGGTTATGTCCTTGGGCCTGTATAAAATTTCGTGGTTCACTATTCCGTCAATCATCAGGGACGCTCCGACATACTGTCCCCCGGCGGCGCTGGAATGGTTTACCTCAGCCGCAGCGATTACGGTGTAGTTCGCTTTTGCCGGAGGCGCGAAGCCCAAATTAACTTTGGTTGTGTAGGGACTTGACGTTACAGACTGCTCCCCGGCGCTTTCGTTGAAATAGAACTCCAGAGCATTTACATTATCTGTCAACAGCC
>JACQNY010000016.1 GCA_016202795.1 Candidatus Aenigmatarchaeota archaeon | reverse complement strand
GAACTTGAAGGCGCGCCGACAAGGTTAAGGGAGATAAATGATAAAATCGAATTAAAAAGGAAATTCTAAGCCAGCATCACAGCCAGAAATATTTAAATTTTTCTGTAAAAAAGATACACAACCGTCAACAGACCGGAAACCGTGAATAATAAACCTGCCGACAAGGAGGCGGGCTTGTAGCTGAACGAAACCTTGTGAGAACCTTTCTGTAATTCTATCGCCCTGATTATGGTGTCGGCTTTCATTATCGTAACTTTTTCGTTGTCCACAGCGGCGTACCAGCCCGGATACCACGCATCGCCGAGAACTAAAATCGAGTTTTGGTTTGCGTAAACGGACGCTTCGATATAATTCGGCTCATATTTTCTTATTGTGACATTGTAATCAATTGGCAGGTCTTCATTTATTTCAATCGACGGATTTCTGTCAATCACAACGTACCCGTTTTCTTCCGCGTGCAGGACATCGGACAGATTTTTCGTTTGGGATACAACAAATCTGTTGGTTAGGAATATCTTCGGTTTTGCGTAATCGTTTTTGTATATGTATATCGTTTTATTGTAAGATATTCTGTGAAGCACATTCACAACTGTCGTGTTGCCCTCAAAAACCGGGTACGAATTGTTCAGTCTGGAAGTAAGGATGAAGTATTTGACGCCCAAATCGTTCAGCATTGCCGGATTTTTTAAACCGGATACCCTAAGGTCTGCCGCGTAGCCAGTGCCGTTGTTGCCTAATGCGTAACTTAGATATCTAGCATAGTCATTGATAACTTCACTGTAGCCTGTTACCATCATAATGCCGTGGTTTATTGCGATATGCTGCGGCAGCACGTCTATGGGCGCCAAGATCCTACCCATTCCGGAATCTTTTACAAGATCTATAAAATTCGGCGTATAAATAATATCGTTTGCGTTTTCTACGGCCGTAAATTTGTGCCCAAACGCGAGCATCGAAACTATAATCAGAACCAACGGCACAAAAGCCGAATACTTGTTTGAACTTTTTCTTTGCCGGTAAATAAGGAACATGCCAAGGCCGAACGAGCCAACGAAAAGAAGCGAAACGTCTTCCAGCATACGGGCATAATAATTTTCTACCAGGGTTCTGGAATTACTGTAATAGTATTCGTATATGGCGTTGTCCGATACATCGGAGGCTTTGGAGGCAAATTTAGATTGCGCAATAGAGGAGCCTTTTTCCAAAATATACGACTTTTCAAGAATCATGAAAGCCAGCACGGTAACAAACACCGCAGCCAACGCAAAACACAAGCGGGAAAAGTTTTTATTATTTTTAGCCCTGCTAAGCAGCTGTTCGTAGCCAAACCCGGCCAGCACGGATACCGATAATACAAAACCAAAGGCAAATCTTACAGGAGTTTTGAACACAGCCAACGGCTTGATTATTCCGATTATCGTGCCGAATAAAGGAGTGAATTTTCCGAACATAAGAAGGATGGATAGAAGTCCCATAAGGGAAAAAATTTTCACGAATTTGTTTTTTACAAAAAACAGAGAAAAAACAGCCAGTAAAAAAGAAACGAGGCCAACGAATATGCTGGTTTCCGCGTAATTTGAAACACCCCAATAAGTCCTGTCTATATGGTTTCCGAAAGCGTCCGGAACAGCCATGTTAACGGATTGTAAAGGGGGCATGGAATCTTGCGAAGACTCTTCAAACGTCAAACCGGACGCTCTTGTGGAAAGACCTGAAAATTCTAATACCGGGAACAGTCTTATCGACGATACAAGGACCCCCACAAATACAAGAATTGCCAGCATTTTTGCATGTGTTGTGAATTTTTCATCTTTCATTATCAGATAACGGAATAAAACATATGCACCCCCCAAGAAAATTCCATAGATCGGGTATTGGAGATGACCGGAAAGAATCATTAAAGCCCACGAAAAGCCGCCAAGCGCGGCAATGTACAATTTTCGTTTTTTAATTGACAACTCCATAAAAGTTAGCAAGAGTGGAAGCCATACTATTGCATTTATCTGGGTTATGTTTCCCCCAAAAACCTGGGATACCATAGTTCCGCTGAACATGTATGTTATCGCAGATGCGGTTGAAGGCAGACGGCGAAGCCCCAGCGACCGCGTTAGAGCGTAGCAGAAAATTCCGGCCAGAAAAATATCCAAAATGATGTTGTAGCCTATTGCCCTTTGAACAGGCATTAAAAGGTAGAGTATATTCAGGGGAAAGAACATGGACTGGTTCGGTATTGCCAGATACACGGTTCCGGAATAAACATTTATATCCCACAAAGGAAGTATCGATTTTTCGAGCAAATTTGTGGTTAGGTAGGTTTTCCAAAAATATTCCTGGCGGACCGCTTCGACCGAAGGATAGATCATTGAGTCGGAATTTAACAAAAACCTATAGAACAGTAGAAAATTCAGGAAAAGGAGAAGTAATACTACCAGAAGATCTTTTTTCGTTTCCGATTTCATATCAATTCACAGCCGCGATCTAACTACTTATAAATTAAAGCCTATAGATATTAGTGATTTTATGCCTTCCATCGGAATTATAGGTTTGGGCGTTGCCGGTCTTCCAGCAGCCGCAAATTTCGGATTAAAATTCAAAGTAAAAGGCGTAGACAAGGACGAAAACAGGGTAAAGGAAATAAACAACAGAATTTACGTCGGCGAGGAGGAGGGCCTTCTTGAAGCTTTAAGTAAAACGAACATCGAGGCGTCGACGGACATAGAGCACGTCAAGGACTGCGACATGGTAATACTTTGCCTCCCGTCCGACAGCCGGAATTTTACCATCATAGATTCGGTTTTGTCCGAGTTAAATAATTTTTTCCGCAAGGACGTTGTAATATCGTCCACAGTATACCCGACGTTTACGAGAAAAATGCAGGGGAAATACCCGAACTTAAAATTATCTTACGTGCCGATAAGAACTTTTGAGGGAAAGGCGTTCACACAGTTTATGCAGTTTCCCCATATTATCGGAGTTTTTGACGACGCGGCGTATGAAAGAATAAGCGGATTTTACAGTGAATGCGGCGGCAAAACAGTGAAAGCAAACCCGCCGGAAAAAGCGGAACTGGCAAAATTATTTTCAAACAGTTTTCGTCAGAACGAGATGGCAATCGCCAACGAGCTCGCGTTCATAGCAAAATCTTACGGGCAAGACCCCAGAGAAGTTTTATATCTGACCAACGAAGGCGATCCCAACCGAAGAATCAAAGCGCCCGGTATCTGGGGCGGGTATTGCCTTGGAAAAGATACGATTATGCTCTCGAAAGCTGTGGAGACTGATCACGGGCATGTGTCTGATTTTCTAAATACGTCGGAAAAAATCAGGCTGGACACCATAAGGAGAAAGGCGGACGAAATCAAAAAAAACTCCAAAGGCGGGTTTGTTTGCATTGAAGGCATTGCCTGCAAGCCTATAGAGACTGGCAGCACGGATATTCGGAACTCTCCAGTATTGGATGTGGTGGAAATTTTAAGGGGCGAAGGTGTCGAAGTGAAAATAGCGGACCCCAATTTATCCGACGAAGTTATTGAAAAAACCGCATCGCAGTACAGAGCGGGTGTTGCCAGAAAAGAAGATTTTGAAAAATGTTCTGTTTTTGCCAGATTTGAGAATTACGACCTCATGATAAAGAAACTGAGATAGCTTATTACGTTCAACGACTAAATTTTTTTATGTGCGGCATCGCAGGTTTCGTAGGGTTAGAGGATAAACAACTAATCAAAAAGATGTGCGATATAATCGCATATCGCGGTCCTGACGATTCCGGTTACCACATGGACAAAAACGTTTC
>JACQNY010000014.1 GCA_016202795.1 Candidatus Aenigmatarchaeota archaeon | reverse complement strand
TAGTAGTACTTTTATTTTATGTTTCTGATATAAATAGTTTTATTAGCCTCTTACAAAGTAGTCGCCCAGGCTTTTTACCTCGTAACCTTTGGAGTTGTTTGCCAGCAGGGAGCGTATCAAAACTTCGGCTGTTTCGAATTGCGTGAATACCGGTATCTGCAGTTCTGTAGCCGCTACTCGCATGGTCTTCTCGTCCTCTATGCTTTGTTTGGATGTGCCAGGCACGGTTATGACCAAGTTTATCTTACCTTCTTGTATGAAATCCAAAACGTTCGGATAACCTTCGCTTATTTTTTTTAGCACAACAAACTCCTTGAACCCGCTATTTGACAGGCGTTCGGCATTGCCTTCGGTTGTGAATATGGCATAGCCTAAGCCTTTCAGGTTATTTGCCATGTCCAAAAGTTTGCGCTGGAGGTTTCGCGGGAGCGAAAGCAGCACGTTTCCATAGCTGGGTAAAGGGGTTTCGGTAGCCAAAAAAGATTTTACCAGCGCCTCCTGGAACGTGTCGCCGAGGCAGGCAACCTCTCCTGTGGACATCATCTCCACGCCTAGCAGGGGATCCGAACCGGACAACCGTATAAAGGAAAACATCGGCGACTTTACGCATATCTTGGCGTTTAGCATGCTATCGCCTTCCAATTTCTCTCCCAGCATGCAGTTTGTTGCTATCTGAATAAGATTCTCGTTCGTCGCTTTGGACACATAGGGCATGGATCTCGAGGCGCGCAGGTTACATTCAATGACAAATACCTCAGGTTCTGCGCCATCTATGATAATGTATTGTACGTTGAACAAACCTTTTATTTTTAGTGAGGCCGCTATCTTCTTGGTATAGTCTACGATCCTCTCTTGGGCCCGCTTGCTTATCGATTGCGGCGGTATCACCATCACAGCGTCGCCCGAATGTATCCCGGCCTGCTCTATGTGCTCTATTATGGAGCCTACCAAGACGTTATTTCCGTCAGACACAGCGTCGACTTCGACTTCTCTTGCGTTTTCTATGAACTTGGAAACGACAACCGGGTATTCTGCGGATATCTTGGCAGCTGTTCTGACAAAGTCGCTTAACTCAGCCTCGTTGTACGCAACACGCATCGCCGCGCCGCTCAACACATAGGAAGGCCTTACGATAACAGGATACTCCACGCCTTTTATCAATTCCTCTATCCCGGCCATCGAATTCAGGCTCAGCCACAAAGGCTGTTTTATCCCAAGCTCGTCCAATAGCTTTGAAAACTTGGACCTGTTCTCAGCACGGTCTATGGATTCCGCTGAGGTGCCAAGGATATTGATATTCAGCTCTGCCAGTTTTTTAGCAAGATTGTTCGGCGTTTGCCCGCCAACAGACACGACAACGCCTTTGAAATTTCCGTTTTTAGTTTCGTGTTCAATGATGTCCATTACCCTTTCAAGCGTGATTTCTTCAAAGTAAAGCTTATCAGACATGTCGTAATCCGTTGATACGGTCTCTGGGTTGCAATTAAGAACGATTGCCTCATAGCCTTTTGATCTCAAAGCCCATACGCAGTTCATGGTGCACCAATCAAACTCAACAGAAGAGCCTATCCTGATCGGGCCGGATCCGATTACCAATATCTTTTCTTTCTTTGATTCGCTGGTATCATCGTCCTCGTAACTGCCGTAAGTGATATAGAGATAATTCGTCTGGGCCGGCCATTCCGCAGCCAGGGTGTCTATTTGTTTTACGCCCGGCGTAATGCCCATTTCCTTTCTCAGCTTCCTTATTTCCATTCCGCTCTTTCCTGAGGTTTTGCCGATCTGTTCGTCACTGAAACCAAGCTTTTTGGCTTCGGTTAGAATTTTTTTGTCCATGCCCTGCTCCTTTAACGCGTTTTCCATGACCAGAATATTTTTTATCTTGTAAAGGAACCATTTGTCCACACCTGTCAAATCATGGATTTCATCCATATCCATTCCCTGCCTTAATGCGTCAATTATCCGGAAAATTCGTGTGTCTGTCGGATTCGATAGCGCGAACCTCAGTGTTGCCATGTTGGTTTCTTTTTCCGCATTCAGCAAATCCAGGTCCAGGCAGCGCAAAGCCTTTTGAAGCGCCTCTTCAAAGCATCTTCCTATAGCCATTACCTCGCCTACTGATTTCATCTGCGAGCCTATGTCCCTGTTCACGCCCGGGAATTTCTGGAAGTCCCATTTAGGTATTTTCACAACCGCATAATCCAGCGCAGGCTCGAAATCCGCTATGGTTATGCCAGTCACGTTGTTTTTTAATTCTGGTAATGTGTAACCTATTGCAAGTTTAGCTGCAATGTACGCCAGCGGATAGCCTGTCGCTTTCGACGCTAATGCGGAAGAGCGCGACATGCGCGGATTCATTTCAATCGCTACAAACCGCCCGCTTTTCGGGTCCAGTGCGAATTGTATGTTGCACTCACCGATTATGTTTACTTCCTTAACAATGCGAATAGCTGCTTCCCTCATCATGTGATACTCTTTATTGGTTAGCGTTTGTGTCGGCGCGACAACTATCTTTTCGCCGGTGTGTATTCCCATAGGATCAAACCCTTCCATGACACAGGTTATCACGGTGTTATCATTCACGTCCCGCACAACCTCGTACTCAATTTCTTTCCATTGGGCCAGATATTCTTCGATAAGAACCTGGGAGTTCGCTGTCCAGCCCAACGCCTTCCGCACTATGTTTATCAGCTCAACCTTGTTCTTCGCAACGCCAGACCCGCCGCCGCCCAGCATAAAGCCTGTCCTTACAATCACAGGATAAGCCGTCTTATCAGCTATTCTTCCAGCGTCTTCCACAGAATATGCTACATAGCTTGTTGGAATCTGGACGCCGGAATTTTTCATCGCATCTTTGAACAGCGCCCTGTCCTCAGCCTTTTCAATCGCTTCCAAAGGCGTTCCCAGAATTTTTACGTTGTACTTTTCCAGAATGCCCAATCTCGCTAACTTCACCCCCACGTTCAGCGACGTTTGCCCGCCAAAGCTGAGCATGACGCCGTCCGGTCGTTCTTTGGCTATCAGCTTTTCAATTATTTCAGGAGTTATCGGTTCCAGATATATCTTATCCGCCATTTCCTTCGATGTTTGTATTGTCGCTATGTTCGGATTTATTAAAACTGTTTTTATCCCTTCCTCCCTTAACGCCTTCAAAGCTTGCGACCCGGAATAATCGAATTCAGCAGCCTGGCCTATGCGTATGCCGCCAGACCCTATAATCAAAACTTTTTTTATCCATTCAAACTTTGGCATTGTTCATCATCCTGACAAATTTGTCAAACAAGAAGTTAGTATCCATCGGACCGGGCGCAGCCTCAGGATGGAACTGCACCCCAAAAATTGGGAGTTTGGTGTGCTCTATCCCTTCCACCGATTTGTCGTTTCCGTGCGTCATAGTGACTTTAACATCCTCGCAATTTTTGACATCGACCGCAAAGCCATGGTTCTGGCTTGTTATGTAGCAACGGTTTGCGTCAATAACAGGATGGTTCTGTCCGCGATGGCCGAACTTAAGCTTGTAAGTGTTTCCGCCCAACGCCAACGAAAGAAGTTGTATGCCCAGACAGAGCCCGAAAATCGGAATTTTGCATTCGATAAGATTTTTCGTTGTTTCAATCGCATAACCGACTTTTTTCGGGTCGCCGGGCCCGTTTGAAATCAGGATGCCGTCTGGATTATAACTCATTATCTTGTCCGCGTTGAAGTTTGCCGGGACGCGTATGACATGCGCATCCCTTGCAACAAGGCTGCGTATGATATTTTCCTTTACCCCGCAATCCAGAATTATAACTCTCGTTTTCCCATTCGTGTTGTACTCTTTCGGTTCTTTGGTTGTGACTTCGCTGACAAGATCAGTTTCATTAGGATCCGCCATGTTTTTTGCAATTTCTTTTAACTTTTCAGGGTCTGTTCCGTCGTTCGAAATAACGCCTAACATGACTCCATGAGTGCGCAAGGTTTTCGTAAGTGTCCGCGTGTCTATGCCCGTTATCCCGGGCACGCCCTCGCGTGATAGCCATTCGTCTAGGCTGCAAATTGATGTCCTGTGCGAAGGCGATTCGCAGAGCTCATGAACCAGATAACCTTCAATTTTGGGTCCGCCGGACTCGAAACTGTCCGGATCTACGCCGTAGTTTCCGATCATCGGGTACGTTTGACACAGAATCTGGCCATTGTAACTCGGATCTGTTACGGACTCGCAATACCCGACCATCCCTGTGTTGAAAACTACCTCGCCTGTAACGGTTTTTTGCGCGCCAAAACCGCGGCCGGGAAAAACCGCGCCGTTTTCAAGAACAAGAAACGCCTCAGAAATATCCAGCTTCGCATTTTTGTAATTTGGCGCCAACAAAACCCAACCTTAGTTCGCGACCCAGAGATTTAAGCTTTCCAAACACATATCAATTTCATGCGGCTTGAAAACAAACGAATTCTAGTAACAGGCGGCGCCGGTTTCATCGGATCGCATCTTGTAGATCTTTTAATCGCAAAAAACTCAATAACCGTAGCTGACAACTTATCGCCCGACCGGCAAAAGACGTTGAACAAGAAAGCAAATTATGTCAACGTCGACCTTTTGGACAAAAATTCCGTTTCAGCCGCTGTAAAAAACATTGACCTTGTTATCCACCTGGCCGCGAACCCGCTGGCCAGCGTAACAGCTTCATCGGAAATGATGGGCAATATCACAATGACGCACAACATACTCGAAGCCATGAAAGAAAACAATGTTAAAAACATTGCCTTCGCCTCGTCTGCTATAATTTACGGCAATGCGCCTGCCCCGACAAAAGAAACTTACGGACCGTTAAAGCCGAACTCGCTTTATGCAGCGTCAAAGCTGGCGTGTGAAGCGTTGATCTCATCCTATTGCCATACTTTTGGCCTGCAGTCATGGATTTTTCGCTTTGCAAATGTTGGCGGCCCGCGCCTTCGGCATGGACCAACGCACGATTTCATAGTGAAACTTCGCGCCAACCCGGCGGAATTGGAAGTCCTTGGCGACGGCACCCAGTTGAGATGTTATCTTGAAGTAAACGATTGTGTTAACGGAATCGTAAAGGTCATCGAAACCGCTGATGACGTTGTTAACGTTGTCAACCTCGGCGCCGAGGACGTGATCAGCATCAAACGCATAGCCGAAATAGTCGTCGAAGAGATGCGCCTGGACGCGAAATTAAAATTCACAGCCAAGGAGGCGAAAGGCTGGAAAGGCGATGTTAGAATATTCCAGCCTGACATAACCCTGGCGAAAAGCCTTGGCTGGAAACCCAAACTCACATCAGAGCAGACTGTTCGCGAGACTGTGCATTCGCTGGTAAAAGAGATTTGAACCTTCGACTCCAATTATCTATATGGTCAACTGCGTCAACTGCGGCGAAGCCGCGACAAAGCCTATCGTATGCGCTGAGTGCAGGGAATTTGCCTGCGACAAATGCTCCATCTCGAAAAACAACGAAACAACCTGCGTAAAATGCTTTTTGAAAACGCTTAACGCCCCTGGGAAAAAGATGTGGACAGACCTCCTGAAGCGCAAAGGCGTGATAAAGGAGCGCGTTGAGGATATTTTGAATTACCTGGGATCGCCTGTGACAGAATTTTCGTACACAAAAATTGAAAACATCAAAAGCTTTATTGTGAAGACAAAAGGCGCGAAAGGCATTGACTACAACCGCGTTACCGAAGATGTCTTCAAGAGTTTCTGGGAAAAGGCGAAGCGCCTTGGTTTCGAGCCGAAAAAAATCCCGTTCGGCGAAAGGATCATTGTTCAGAAATAGGAAATTAACAATTTCCTAATTAGAAAACATTACCACTGCTTGTAATTCGCATGCTCGTCCGTTGAACCGCCTGACCCCATCTCAATGGGCGAGCGCGGATCAACGCTTCTCAACAAACCGCCGCAATGAACGCATTGCGCCTTTGAGTCAGGATATTCCAAGCCGCACTGTCCGCAAATCTTCATGGCTATCACGAGGCATATTAATTAGTTCTTAGAAAGATAAACCTGCCTCACAAACGCCGGCTAAATTTCCGCCTTATTATTCAAATTCGTGAAAAATTCCGCATACATCAGCGATAATCAACCACAGTGTTTCTAGGACCTGGTTGACATTCGGAAAGCTCAAAACGACGCAAGCTATATAAATCAAGCCTATTATATATGGTTATCAAAAACCGGCATTTATATTAGGTAAATTTTATGACCTACACTTTGATAATTTCTGAAAAACCAAAAGCCGCTTTTCGCATAGCTCAATCGCTTGCGGAAGGCCGCGTCGAAACGCAAAAAAATGACGAAGGGGCTAGTTATTATGAGATTACCCGCAACGGCAAAAAACTTGTTGTCGTGCCGGCTGTAGGCCATTTGTTCGGTCTGAAACAGGCGTCGAAGGGCTGGAAATATCCGATATTCGACATTGTCTGGAAACCAATTTACGAAAACAAGCGCAGCGCATACACCAAAAAGTACTTTGATAACATCGCTATGCTGGCCAAAAATGCCGCCGATTTTGTTGTTGCGACAGATTACGACACCGAAGGCGATGTTATAGCCAGGAACATCTTAGAGTTTATTTGCGGTCAAACAGACGCGAAAAGGATGAAATTCTCCACTTTGGTTAAATCAGAACTGGAAGATTCATACAACAACGTCTCGCAGAAAATGGACTCTGGCCAGGTTAACGCCGGTTTAGCCCGTCATGTTTTGGACTGGTATTACGGCATCAACACAAGTCGCGCATTGAGTCTAGCGATGAAAGCGGCCGGACGCTTTTTCGTGTTATCGACAGGCCGCGTGCAAGGCCCTGCTTTGCAGCTGTTAGC
>JACQNY010000018.1 GCA_016202795.1 Candidatus Aenigmatarchaeota archaeon | reverse complement strand
TAATTTTAACTTTTTTCTCCATTTCGAAGGAATTAGAAACCGCTTATCGCCCTGGACCCGAACTTCGAATTGTTCTCCAACTTCAAAGCTTGGCTCCTGCCCGCGCACTTCCGAAACGACTTCAACTGGCTTCGAACGCAGTTCCGCACGAGGCCGGGTTCGTATCGAGGGCGGAGAAATTTCATCACGGATTATTCTCTGAATATGTTGATCGATAACTTCAACTTGCTTTAGAAGTGCTGTATCGTTGAGCGTCTGTGCATCTGATCCGGCCATCTGAAACCATTTCTTTTCCACCGCTCCACCCTCTAGTCTTACCTTAACCACGGCAAGTAATCCTCGCGCACGTGCCCGCCGGAGCTTATCTATATCCTCCTGCTTGGCGATCGTAGGCAGCATTTTTTCTGTACGGTCAATCAGATCGTCAATTTCTAAATCGCTCAACCGGAAAGTTTGGTCAAATAGCGCGTAAAATCTATCAAGCGTCCATTCGCTTTCTTCTTTCGCGCGCAGCTCAGCGCGTTGATTCAACTCATTTAAGGTTTTCAGCTTTTCAAGGTTACTTGATGGAATCAGAGGAATCGTACCGCTAACGGTCATGCGATCCTCTTCTCCGGCTGGGGTTGGAACAATTTGCCATTCCTCGGGCAAGCTCTTAAGAGATTTTGCCAGCTGCGATGAAGTAGCGTGAATGCGAAATCGCCGATTTTTTCCAGTTGCCTTCACTAATTCGTGTTCAGCTAAAAATAAAAGGGCAAGCGATATAAATGTCCTTCCAAGTTTTTTTCCTTCTGGCAGCCAGGGGTAAATCATATCGAGCATTAATGGCCCATCACTCGCAAGATCCGAGACTTCAAATCCCCCTTCGCTTTTTCCAGCTCGAAATTTCTGCGGATCAACATTACGAACGCTTATGCGCACTCCGTGTGGTACTCCATTTAGATCCGGGCTCGTCCAGTACCCGAAGGAGATCCAGTATCCGGCCTCGAAAAAATTGATGACTTCATCCAACTGTGAATATTGCCTCGTTTCGGCGCGGCCTGTTTCGACGTCAATGTTTTTTCCACGCAGCTCGGACTTTGCCGTGAACGGCAAACGCCGAGCAGTGCTCGGATCGGTTGGATCCGAGCGCAGCTCGGAACGCGGATGATTTCTTTTATTTCCGATAACCGCCGCAAGAACAAAAGAACTCACCATGGCAAAGACGGCGAATGAATGCCATGGGAAAGTTTCATAGGAGAAAAACTTATAGATGACACTCAGAAGACTAATCGCCGGAATGGAAAGTGAGGCATAAACCAATACATTTGATGGTTCGCTCGGCGTTCGAATTGATTTTCTGTTAAGCGGCAGGTCTTGAAGAGTATCTTTCGACGGACGAGGCAGAACTAGTTTTAATTCTGAAAATCGGATGTCATTCTGCTTTTTTAGGATACTGGCATAAAGATAGCCGCCAATACCGATCATTCCGGCGAACATAATGGTCGCTGCAGCGGCATAAGCCAGAATTTGTGGTGCAAAACTGCTTCTTCCTAAGATCGAAAGTGAGTCTATGAAAAGTACAGCGATCATTAGAAATAATGCGGCGGTCGGTAATATAAATAATTTTTTCAGATCCAATTCGAGCTTCAGAATTTTTATTTTATTTTGCAACTCCGTGGCATCTAATTGCAGTGTACGCAGCTCGGCGCGGGAGGCGCGTGTATCTTGTGGAATTAGGAACTCGAATTGACTTTCACTCAGAACCATCCACGGCAATTTACTCTCAACTTTGTTAGCGTCTTCAAGCCGCTGTTTCATCGGTTTAAACGGCGGAAGAAGTTTAATCGCGTATTGAGAGGTGAGCGCTTTAGAAAGTCCAACTTGTCCGATGGGCTTTTCCGTATTTGTTTGAAGAAGCATATATCTACCTGTTTCCGGATCGCGCTCAAATTCAACCACGATTCGTTTATGGCCATAAAGGTAAGGAGCTTCAAATACCGAATAGGTCATTCGTTCCGGTAACTTAAAAATTCTCTTTGGCTCATTATAATTAGCTGTCAATGTATTAGCTCTTCTTTGAAGCAGCATCAAAAAACTTTTCAGTGATTTTCTGCGAGCTTCAATCCGCTTCGCTCGGTCATCATCGCTTACATCTTCCAAGCCTTCCGTTCCATAATCCTTAAGGACGGCCCGAATCCGCTCTTCTTGTGCTTCAGACACGAAATTGGATTCTTTCAGTTTCGATTCATACGCAGCTGGTTCCGTGTGGGGAACCTGCTCATCTTTTCCCTGATGCGAACGGACAATCGAGCTGTCTAAATGAAAGGTGAGGTGCGAAATCTTCGGAATTTGTTCACCCACGAATGGTTTTATGAGCCGTTCTAAAGATATGACTGTATCCAAATCCTTGCGCTTGATCTGACCTTCAAGATGACCTCCTGATTCAATCACAGCAACTTCCATCTCGGCTCCGCCGTGCTCTTCTTCGCGATTTCGAATTGCAAATGCAATTTTATCCGACATATACGCCTTCGGATATGCTTCCGGCACAATTCTATTAACTCGGTAAGTCAGATCTTGAAGTTTTTCATTCTTTTTGAACCATACTCGTTGCCCTTTTAGCAGCCAAGCACGGACGTCCATCCACTTCTGATCCGGATCTTCCGTAACAGGAGCAGGGTCGGTATCTAAAACGGTAAACCTTGAGAGCCTGTGCCGGTTAAACGTCATAAAATCGCCTGCGCTAATTGCCGATCTTAAAAAACCGGCCAAGAAAGACCCATTGATTCTATAGCCTTCCTGAATTAGCATTTTTCGGCTGATGGGCGTGGGGGATTCAACGTGTGTTTTTCTATGGGGTTCCCGGGCAAAATAAAACAACTGCATGTTTGAAAATCCGGCAGCTTTTGCATGTTCGTCAAGGTCTTTTGTTTGCATTTTGAGCCGCACAGCAAAATAATCTTCCAAAACCTTCACGATTTCTTCTCTTTTTCCTTTAGTTCCAATCGGCTTTGTCCATACATGAGCGATAATAATTTGATTATTTTTTTCATCATACAAGGGTATAAAACGCAGCTGATGTTTTTTGGGCTTCGGTTCAAAACCGTCTTGCCCTTCTTCGGGATCTTGGTCGCCATGAATCGAAAAGAAATAAGGTTGATCCTTTTCGCCATTTCTAAAAGCGCGGAGTTCGGGTTGCTCCATCGTTATAGGATGCTGCCAATACGGAAGTTGGATATTAAAGGAACCGGGAAGCAGAGAGGCCTGATCTACTTCAAGGGGAACCAATTCAGATGT
>JACQNY010000015.1 GCA_016202795.1 Candidatus Aenigmatarchaeota archaeon | reverse complement strand
TTTTAATAAATTTAAGTAATCTAAGTCGAGAACAACAACAAGCCCCCGCCGAGCTGCGGAATTTTCCGGACAGTATATTGGAAAAAAGATCAGATGATTTAACAATTCCTGAAGTCCTTGAGTTACTTAGTCCGGCATATGGAGATAACGTTAACGTAAGAGCTGTTTCTTCAGAAGAATTTGGTACTCGTCTCTCTCTTGTGTATCAGAGGCCTGGTTTCGAATTATTCATTATTGAAATTCGGGGCAGCAATATTTCATATCGCGTGATGACAGCACCTCATTTAAATGATCCTGAAGTGAGTTTCACCGTAAATCAAATTAAGAATACAATATCTTCTCGGATCCTATACATGCTCAAATTTGTGGATGGCCGGGAAGAACTACACGTTCCGTTTTCTCTCAATCGTTTTCCTTATAAGGATGGAATTTTTAATATTGAAGGGATAAAGAACGCACTAATAGTTTACGATGCCATTAAAAAAGCTGCCGCTCGTGCAGAGGCCCGGGAGGAAAGGCAGTGGGCGCTGCGCCCCGAATTTCAAATGCGGTCGGAGGCAAGGGCGGAGGTGCGGTCGGCAGCTATTGTCGATCAACTAGCCGCCCAAAATTCAGAGCCAGTAAACTTTTTAGAGCGTTTATGGGATCGAGACCAAACCGTTCCAGTCCAACTCAGGATTAAAGCGTTTGCCGGGCAAATGGCTAGGTTATTCGCGGAAGATGATTCACAGATCATGAAAAAATCTGAAGCCATTCGCAGCCTGAGGGTCGAGCTGGTTTATGAAAATTATTTAATTCCGATGATCAATTTTCTAATTGGATTACCGCTTAATCTTTGGTATTTGGCACTTTCGGCGATAGAAGCTCTTCACAGTCTTAAAGCATTAATAAGAAAAAACAAACAAACTAAACTATGGACAACATTGACGTCATTTGAAGCTCGAAGAATTATAGGAGTGCCTTTACACAACACTTTAAGGATTGTTAGTTCTTTGACTTATAGCCCGCTTGTTGGAGATTTTCTAGGACAGATTCTCTTCTTGAAAAAGCTCATTGAACAACCGGCAGCTTACTATAGTTTCGGAAGAAATAAAATAGCAATCGTTAAACCTGATGTAAGTCTTCGAGCAGCCGGACATGAGGGAGCGCATTGGTTATACGATTTGGATTTTGTTTCAAATGATTTGCCTATGGCGTCTATCATCCAATATTACTTAACACCTGGAAGATACGCGGTGTTTACTGATATTGCCATGAGGAGTATCCACCGCATATTATTGCATGACTTGAGTGACCGGGAGATCGCAGAGACTCATGACATTGAGTCTGAAATTTCTCATCTAGCCAGGTTGGATAACTTCGTTTTAGAGATGATGCATAGAGGACATGTCGATGCTGAGCTTTTGGAACGTGTTCATGCCTCTATTGAAATAGAAGTTGATCACGTTAAGCAAAGCAGGCTTTCTTACAAGCACTGGAATCGAAAGAAATGGTTTCCTTTTAATCCTCTTGGAAACTTTGAACATGAAAAATCGCGATGGATAGGCCTTAAAAACGCCAATCATATGTTATGGATAGAAGATGAGATGAAAAGGGTATCCGGTCATTGGTATATCTTTGCGCCGACACTTTTATTCTTTAGGGCCCATTTATTTACCAATAAAGACATGTTTTTTATGGACCGTATTTCCAATATTGAAAAGCTTCACTTTGCCTACCATTTTGCGCTATTGATGACATCGATGGCTGATGCGGGCTCGTTAGAGGAGTCAACGAATTTAGCGACAAGGCTTTTGTCCCGCTATGAAAGCATAAGCGCATCTGAAAAAGGAAGAATACTTGCGTTAGCAAACGTATGGAGCAGGCGCATCCAAAGCGACTGGTTTCAAAAATTATCGCAAAGCCTTATTGAGGCGGGCCATGTGGCACAAGCACCCCAAAGTGGGTCCGGCCGCATTGAGGTCCGCCGTCCGCAAAACGGCGAGACCACAGTCTCGTCCGGAGAGCCTGCCTCGCCGGCAGGCGGGCGTGCCGAGCTGCGCTCAGCCTCGGCTAGGCTGAGCACTGTCGGGCCGCAGGCAAGGGATCGCCTGCGTGCCGA
>JACQNY010000135.1 GCA_016202795.1 Candidatus Aenigmatarchaeota archaeon | reverse complement strand
GTCTAAGATACCGGCTTCGGGTGAGCCTTTCTTTTTGGAAAAAAGAAATCCTCAAGGGAAAGAAAAACTAAGATGGGCTCAGAAGTAGTCGGTGACCCGTGTTCAAATCACGGTTTCCCCAATTTCAGAATTTACCGCTTCGGCTCGTCCTTTGGATTGAAAAAACCTTCGTCTTTAGCAAGTTCTATTCCAGCTTCTTCCAATGCAGATTTATGTGTTTTCCTTAACGGGATTTCTTTGAGGAAAAGCGAAATTAACAAACCTAAAACAGCTATTGCAGACGCTATCGAATAGATGTTGCTTATCGACAACGACAGAGCGGATTTTAATTGCGTTAGCTGTTCGACGGTTAATTGCGACAAACCGCCCTCGATTAACACAGCCGGATCTGTGATTCTCTGACCGACTAGGCTCACATTCAACGATGATACCATTATTGAACCGAAAATCGTGACGCCGATCAAACCGCCTATGCTCCTGAAAAATTGCAGCGACGCCGTGACAACGCCGATCTTTGAATGGTCGAATGCGTTTTGCGCCGCGATCATTATTGTCGGGAACGTTGTTCCCAATCCCGCGCCGACCAGCATCATGTTGCGGAACAATTCCGAATCTGTGGTTGACATCCCTATGGACGAAAGCAATAGTATGCCCGCGGTTAACATGCTCATGCCGAAAATCGTAATGACTTTATATTTTCCTGTGCGCGAAACTATCTGGCCGGAAATTATATTCGATGCGACCATCGCCATAACCATCGGGGTCATGATTAATCCGGAGTTCGTTGCAGTCTTGCCCAGAACGCCCTGCACGAAAAGCGGTATGTACGTTATCGTCCCGAAAAATCCCATCGTTGTTATGAATATGACTGAAATCGAAACTAAAAATATCCTGTTGCGGAAGATTTCCAACGGCATTATGGGCTCCTTTGCTTTTCTTTCAACTTTTACGAAAGCGGTAAACGCAATTGCGGAAAACGCAAAAAGCGCGATTGTTCTTGTGTGGTTTAAAACTCCGTCTGTCAGCAGGCCAAGCATTAAAGCGATTATCCCGGCCATCAGCAAAAAAGACCCTTTGTAATCTATTGACCTGTTCGCGTGCGTTTGCGTATACGGCAGGAATTTGTACAGCACCAAAATCGATAAGATGCCTATCGGAACATTAATGAAAAATATCCAGTGCCAACTAACGGTGTCCGTAAGAAATCCACCAAGCAACGGGCCGATTATCGACGCTAATCCGAACGTGGCTCCAATAAGGCCCTGCCATTTGCCTCGTTCAGCAGGCGGGAACAAATCGCCGATAACAGCCATCGAATTCGCAAATATCGCGCCGCCGCCAATGCCTTGCAGGAAACGGAAGATTATCAGGTAAACTATGCTGTTGGACAGGCCGCACAATACGGATCCTACTAGAAAAATTATTATGCCGATTATAAAAAGTTTTTTGCGCCCGTATATGTCGGAAAGTTTTCCGTAGATTATTACCGATGCCGTGGAAGACAGCAAATACGCTGAAATTACCCAGCTCAATAACTCTATCCCGCCTAACGAAGCCGCAATTTTGGGCAACGCTGTCGAAACAATAGTCTGGTCTAACGCTGCTAAAAACAGCCCGCTAAGAACGCTGAGCATTATAATTGCTTTGTTCTCTTTGCCGTGTGTGGATACGCCTAGCATGTTTTACAAGACCTAATTAGTCGTTCGCAGGTTTAAATAACCGGCGAAAAAAGAAGAATTAGTAATTTACAATTCCCAAATTTCTATAATCCGGAGTCCGGCCTGCGCGCAAATATCCTCTTGCCTGCTTTGCGTTGTGCGCCAGCGTTGGCAGCAACTCCATCAATTTGCCCTCTTCAATTCCCATCCCGTCCGCGACTTCGTCCCATGGAAATCTGTCAGAAGGCCAGAAAGTGCGGTGCCTGAAACTTCTGCCGATATAATTTCTGGGCTCGGACCCGCGGCTGACAAGCTCGACTTCTTTCCAGTTTCTTCTCGGTGTTTGCTGGCCCGTCCACACTTTAAGACCTTTCTTGTGCGCGTATCTGCGCCCCTTTGACCTTGAAGTAAAATACACATATTTCAAGTTCGCAAAAACCTGCCCGGCCTGCTCCAGGATTTGTTCGGCTTTAAAGTCTGCTTCCTGCAGTTTCAAAAATTCCAGTTCTTCTTCCGTCGGTTCGTGGTAGCCGTTTGTGTGATGGCCGTTTCCGTTCAAAGAATCCGGCGAAACTCGATAATCTGCCAAATAATGAATATTGCTTGCGTCGTGTCCGTTGCCATTGTTCGAATTTTGTTGCGCTAACTCCGATTCCTGCTGTTCTTCATAAACCTCGTCCAAAAATGCTTCATCTTCAGTTGTCGGCTCGTAAATTTCCTCTGGCGGTTCTTCAGAAACATTGAAAAAAATATCGCTTGGGTTCAATGCAATAACATTGGAATGTCCGTTCGTTTGGTGTTGGGTAACTACCAGAG
>JACQNY010000132.1 GCA_016202795.1 Candidatus Aenigmatarchaeota archaeon | reverse complement strand
AGGTGGTGTCTTCGTCGTATAGGGGGCGTGAGAAAGCGGTGATTGGGATTTGTGTTGTGGTGACTTGTGATGCTAGGGCTGGTGGAGCTAGCATTAGTGCTAGCACGAGCAGGGTGAGTTTGCGCACGCCAGTATCGTGTGGTGGTGGGTTTTTAAGTATTTTGCAACCCGAATTAACTCGGTTGGGTTAATTCCAGACCCCCAACCATTACGTCAAGTGACGATTTCGGTTTGTTTTGTGTGGAGGGCAAGCAAGACTTAGCGTGTCGGCTCACCACCCGCGGTTTTGTGGTGAAGGAGGAAACCGGCCTGTTTTTTGTTCCTGGCAGTGGCGCCGATTGTATCGCGCTGATAGTATTGTGTCGCGGTTCACTCGCCGCTAGGGTGGTGCGGCTAGTGTGAGCAGGTCTTCACGCCGCGTTGGTGATAAATCGCATTGCAGCGCCATAAAAGACCAAGCAGGCATCCTAGAGCAGGAACGCCCGTCACATTTTAAAACCCGCACCGTATTTACAGTAGGGGTTCAGACATGCCGGAAAACATTCGCAAAACAAAAGCGTTGCCAAACCAAACTAACACGTTGGTGATTGCCTAGTGGTCGACGAATTCCTAACGACCGCATTTAAGGAGCTCGGTTTCACCGAGTACCAAGCAAAGGTGCTTGCCTAATTGTAGCCAGGAAATGATGATGGTATGAATGAACAGATCGTCTTGGCGTTCAGGAACCTAGGACTCACGGAATACCAAGCACGGGCCATGGCCGCGCTCTACAACAACGGCAGCATGATTGGCACGCGGCTCGCCCAGTTCGCAGAAGTGCCTGTCACAAAAATCTATAGCATACTAGACCAACTGGAAAAACTCGGCTTCGTCTACTATTCCCCTCAAAGACCAAAAAAGTACCACGCAGCCGCACCTGACGAAGTGATAGAGTTTATTATGGAAAAGAGACGCGAAGAAATGAAACAGTTACGAGAGTATTCAAAGCAAATACAAACAATTCTTAAGAACTCCTTCAAAGGCGCCTCATCAAGCGACTCGGATAAAGTTCTCTTCTACCCAACGAACGAATCTGTATGGAACAGTGGTATAGTTGGAATATTTAATGATTCAAAACGTGAGGTACTTGCATTTGGATTCAAAGAAGCTTGGGAGGACGCTCTACGCCATTCTGCTCTTTGGCATGCCGGACTTAAAGCCGCAGGACGAGGCGTACTAATAAAAACATTCTTTCCTAAATCCTTATTTAATGATATAAGCAAGTTACTGCCTCTTGCTGTTGATGATTGCATTAAGTTCGTGTCTCATAAAAATGACTTTAACCGACTAGTTCCAGATTCACAAGTTATATATGCCGGCATGGTTGCAGATGACGCAATTCTTGGTTTCGCATTCCAAGACCCGGAAACAAAATTAGTTGTAAATGGAATTCGTATTAATGACGCGAACGTAGCAAGAGGTTTTTCTGAGTATTATTTTAAACCAATATGGAATCAAACACAAAACACCGAAGGTTTTGTTAGAGAAATTGCCCGTCAAGAGCTTAAACGTAGATCTATACAGACGTAAGTTGCTATATAAATGCGATCGCAAATACTATTTGTATTAGTATTCCGAAGGCGATCCCTACACGAGCAATATGTGATTCATATATTATGTTCTGGGTCAGTATTTTATCAATATTTTTCGCAACATTTAAAAGGTAGACAGATATTACTACTGCCACCAGCAGCGCAACTGCTGATGCAATTATTAGCCGGTTCATTCCAATATAAGTTGTGAGTATTAGAAAAGCGCTTGCTACAAATAATATTGATTCGCCAACTCGCTTGGCTGCTTTTTGTGTCCCCAAAACTACGGGAACTGTTTTCACTTTGTGTAAGGAATCTCCTATATGGTCTTCGAAATCTTTCATACTGCTTATTAGTGCCGCTATGATTGTAAAGTAGATAATGAGATATAATGGTATATTATAGTTTCCAACTAAAATGAATCCAGTGAAAAATGGAATCAGGCCGTATATAATCCCTATTACCATATTACTTCCAAAAACTCTTTTTTTAATTCTTGCCGGTGGTACGGAGTATAACACGCCAATCAGAGTAAAGAGTAGTGCAAGTAGCAGGAAGTTTATCGAAACAGTATAGGCAGCGAATATTCCAATTAGGTTAACAATAACGCTTATTGTGATTGTTTGCTTTTTAGTTATTTTTCCTTGAGGCACTGGTCTTAGTGGCTTGTTTATCTTGTCTATATTTAAATCAAAGATCGCGTTTAGTGCATTAAACCCAAATACCAAGAGCGAAAATGAAAGTATCGGAACTATTATTGTTGAGGGATTGGGTAAGGCGTTTGAAGCGATTATCGTTGATGTTATTATGCCAGATACTACAATAATTGCATGTTCTGGTAAAAGCAACTGTAGCGCTTCTTTTATCATGAGTACCTAGGCTCCACATCTAAGGCCGTTCTTGGTAAAATCCGTTTCTGAGGCAATGGTCTCAGGGGTTTGTTAATCTTGTCGATCTGCAGGTCAAAGACGCCATTAAGTGAATTAAATCCGAAAACCAAAAGACAGAATGAAACCAATGGAAGTATGAGCACTTGTACGTTAAGAGCGCCTTGAGATGCAATAAATGCCGAAACAGTAATGCCTACTATAGTAATAACTATGTGTTCTATCAGTATCAGTTGTATTACTGCTTTTAGCATGTTACAATTAGCAAGCATGCCTTTTAAAAGGTATAAACTTGGTGGTGAAGAGCGCGGACGCCATGTCTTAGCACCATGGCCGCGTGAAACCCCCGCCCTTTAGTGCGTGGGATGAAACGCGGCACAATCAAATGGAAAGGAACAAAAAGAGTGTAATCTGGCGGCATGCGTTAGCATCACAGAAACCCCCACACTTTAGTGCGTGGTACCCGCAGGGCTTTTATCAATCAAATCATCATATTTTTTCCACAGCAGGTCGTCGTATCCTCTGCGGGAAATGAGGCTAGAGCACGGCTTCTCCTTCTGCTCCCAGTTTCTTTCCCAGACGTCCATACCGGTAAGCGAGGCCAGGTAAGACCCGACAACGCTCGCGCCCACTATCATGCTGTCTTACTGGTAGAGCCGCTTAAAATCAGTTGCCTCTTCTTTTCAGCTCTCGCCTTGCCATTCCCCTTAACAGCGACTCGTAGTCCTGTCCATTATTCCACACTGGGTAAAAATAGCGTTCCAGGAATGACTTGGTAACCTGCGAGTCATTTATGCGTATGCCGCTCGTTACCTTGTTTGTCTTTGGGTCCTGAAAAGCAAACCCGAGTATCTTCTCATCCGCAGCCATGCCGCCATAGTGCAACGGCTCGTCAGCAACCACCCGAGTGTGGAAGTTTTCGTGCGACAGCGCCACCAGCGCCGCCTTATTGCTGTTCTTTAAAATGTTTGCAGCATCGTTCGCCATTGTTCGTGGTACCAGCGACCTGTGCTGTACGCCCTTGTTCATCGACCTTGTCGCCGCTTCCCAAAACTTTGGGTGATTGTACAGGCCGTCCAGCCAGACCTCTTTGCTCCCAAAGCTTACGGCATTGGTTTTCGCGTCTTTCCAAACGCCAACTGCACCGGCGTTCCAGACCGACTCATTGCTTGGAAAGAACAAAACCTTGTCGCCGGCCATGGAACGGTCTGCGGTAAAAGCCTTTTTTAAACCGGCAAGCGTCTGCTTGCCTTGGTCCCTTAGCTTTTTGATCTCGCTCTGCTTGCGGTCTATTATGATCGATATAATCTCGTCCGGCTCAGCCGCCTGGTATTTCTTCGGCCGCTGGGGCGAATAAAACACGACGCCGAGGCTCCCGAGCTGGTCTAGTACGCCGTAGATCTTTGTCACCGGAACGCCGGACAGCTGGGCGACCTGAGCGCCGGTCAGGTTACTCCGGCCGTAAAGCGCGGCCAGCACGCGCGCCTGATATCCAGTAAAGCCCAGCTCTTGAAACGACTCTACGATGCTGTCGTCCGGCATTGGTATTACTACCGTGGATGTCTATTAAAGTGTTTTTGCCGTGGTCGTGCAAGCTTTAGGCGAAAGACCCAACACTTTCAAACGCCCGGGCGGGACCTAATTCAAGACAAAACCACGCTACTTGATATGAGTATAACCTATCAAATGCTATTAACTAGACACCCACTTGCCGTTTTCTAGTAAAAGTGGGGTTGCTGACGCTAGGTATGAGCTATTTCTCTTTGCTTCTTGGATGGCCATAGTCCTAGCAGTTTCTACCCACCCCTCCAGATCTCCTTTGTATACTTCAATGAAGTAAAGGCAGTTTCTACGTATTGGAACTACTACAAACTTATTAGATTCTAGTACGTTTCCGAAGTGTTGCTTTGCAACTGGAAATTTTTTGCGGTCCTGTTTCAGCTTCCTTAGCTTATCGTAGAGCCTGTGTGGGGCAAATATGCTGCTTGAAAGTAGATCATCACCATTTATGTAGCCAGACATTTCTGCGTGTTCTTTTCCAAAGAATAGTGCATAAGTAGGCATTACGCCAAAAAGTTCTTTGTCATCTATTTTATCTAAATTATCTTGCGCTATTTTCGTCAACTGCTTTTTTGAAATACCATACTCAGAAAGCCTATCTGGGCCAAACATAACTATACTTCCCGGTACGTTTATTGCGTAAACTTTCTTCAGTGACCCATAGAAATCGTCCCAAACCACGTCTATCTTACGTACGTAATCTTCACTTCTTAATAGAGGCACTATGTAACTCTTTGCTTTACTAAAGTCCTTCACTAATTCTTCCAAACCCTTCTCGGTTTTTATTCTAACACGATTATTTGACACAATTTCTTCAAGTGGCTTGCCAGCTAAGTATTCCGCTAACATATTTCCTAGAAATAGAGTCTTTGGTGCTTCATCACCTGGCCGCTTATATTTTATCACGAACGGATCTGTCAAATCATCTATTGATATGTTGTTAGGTAAGCTTCTCATTGATTCTATGATTGCAGATCTTAGTAAGCTTAGGGCAGATTCCGTGTCGGGCTTATTTTCTGTCTTAGCTTTACGTTTGAATCTTTCTAGCATCTAAATCGCCTAGTAAAACAACGCGCACCCCCGCGTAATTTTAATTGTGTTTTTATCCTTTCTGTTGGAGTGTATTTGCAAAAAAGCGTTATACTTATTAACTTGCCCTTATCTTTCTGGAGAAATTCTGGATTATACACATATTCTTCATATGCGCCTATTTTTCTAAATAGGGCATTCGTGGCTTCACTATTCCAAGTATCATGCCAGACCATCGATAAGTCTACGTATTTTCCATCCTTACTTTCGCTAATTATGTCAACTTTATCCACGTCTAATATTGTCATTTCAATCAACCTTTTGCTTTATCACGTGACTAGCACCCTTCACCGCAATCCCCACAAGCGTGTTCTTGCTATCGAGAAGGAATAAGAGCGACACGGGCTCGCTAACGTGCTTGATTTCGACAGCACAGTATACTGTGCTGCCATTATACAAGTATGCTGTATCGGTATCTTGATTATAAAAGTGATCCTCAAATAATGGTGTTATTGCCATATTGCCTATGGCGCATTCGCCATACCTTGTAGGAAGTATAACCACCCATAATTTTGTTTTAAGATTAAAAGATAGTTCTTTACCTAACTCTTTTTTAGTTTTGAATGGTACTTCCTTTTTTAGCACATTTGCTAAACATAATTTGATATTTGCTATTTCTATGTTTACTAAATGCCTTGTTTTTTCATTATCGATGCCTAAAGAGATGTCGGGGCCGCCATTATAACAGCATCCGATACTATTAAATGTAAGAGTAATAGTTTCAGTATCCTTGTTATATGATGTACTACTTATTTCTGAATTCGGGGAAAGTAAGTATTTCTTGACGTCGTTGCTGTTTAATTCCTCTAACGCTAGTGGATATGCGTCTATTATGTTCCTATCGTTAACTATAACTACAATTGGTTTGGGTTTTCTATTCTTGTCTGGATAGCACTTTAGTATCGCACTCGCCGGCGGCCTAGTATAGTTTGGAATTTGTGTTCCAGTATTAGCCGCGTCAATAAATTTTTCTTTCATAATAACCATACTTTTTTGCTAGCGCGTGATGTTTTTGCCTTGCTTTATCATTGTGAAGTATTTCGAACAGTATTTTACGTGCGACTCGTATGCGTCCCTTTTAGCGTCGTGCATTGCTTGTGATATGTGCGCGGCGTAAGTTTGTGGTTCTTCTAGCCGTTCGAGCGGTTTTGCTTGCACTCCTTTACTCTTAACAAGAGGACCGATTATCTTTCTAAGCTTTCGGTACGTATCCAGCTTTATTGGGAAGATCCATAGTAATGTATTCTTTAAACTTAAATCAAAGAATCCGCCGCGCTTCCAGGGAAGAGTGGCGCCGCCAGTATCTAAGCCAATTACGTTTGGATTAAACCGAGAGTCGGCATAAGTTGAAGTATGGAATGCGAAACTTATTGCGAGCTTGCTCTTTTTTGATGCTAGTGCGGTGACCTTTAACAGTATCTCTGGGGTTTCAGGCACGGCTTGAATGACGAGCGCAGTGTCATTCTTTGTAAGTTCCTCTATGTTTTTAATGGACACTTTTAATTCTATTGCTAAGGCCATAGCAATTGGAAGAGTTTCATTATCTACCACTATTATCGCGTTAGGTGTAATGTCACTATATTTCAAATCCTCTACCAGGCGCTTGAGAGT
>JACQNY010000133.1 GCA_016202795.1 Candidatus Aenigmatarchaeota archaeon | reverse complement strand
GATAATTTCCATTCCAGTTTTAAACTTGTGACCAAAAGCAATAAAATGGCAGCCGTTTTTATGATAACACTTCTCGGGTGGCTAATGGAATTTTCAATAATTAAGCTCTCGTTCCTTTCCATCGGGGTTAATGTCGAATTTCTGTTAATACTTTCAGTTGCAAGCCTGTCCACGATAATATCGCTTTTAACACTCCTCCCAGGCAACATAGGGTCTTTCGAGGCGAGCTCTGCTATACTCATGACGCAGGTTGTTCCAAACCTGGACCTGGCGACAGCCACCTCAGGCATCCTCATTTACAGATTTTCAAGCCTGATATTCGCGCTAATCGTAACTTCCGGAAGCTTCCTAAGATATCAGCGTATATAAGTTTCCAGAACTTTCCGAGAAATCATTTTCTCGTTGAAAAAATTCACAGCCCTTTTTCTGGCGTTGAGACCCATGGTTAATCTGAGTTTTTTGTCGTCCATAAGAAGCATCATGGCGTTGGCCAAGGAAATCTCATCGCGCGGTTTCACCACGATTCCTGTGTAGCCGTTTTTGTTTACGAAAGGCACACCGCTCCCTTTGATGTTTGTTGATATAACCGGCTTTCCGGACGACATTGCTTCCAATTGCGCGAGCCCGAACGCTTCTGACTTGTACACTGAAGGAAGAATAAAAACGTCGCATTTCCTGTAAATTGAAGGAAGCCGCGAATCCGAAACACTCCTAAGAAACTTAACGCGGTCTTTTACACCCCTGTCAGAAGCTGATTTGCGAAGACTTTGATATAATTTTCCGTCACCGACTATGTTCAAAATAAACTTTTTGCCACTTCCCTTGACTATACCACACGCTTTAATCAAGTTTTCAAGTCCTTTATAAGGTATCAGACGTCCTACGAACAGAAACGTGAAATTTTTGTTTTTCGTTTTCGCCGGGCTGAACGTTTTTACATCCACGCCAAGCGGTATTATCACGGTTTTTTTCCTTAGCATTCTCAGAGCCGCAGAACCGGAAACATAATTTCCGCTGGTCGATATTATTTTGTCGCAAAAAATCCCCATAGATGGGACAAGGTAGGCCAACCTTAATGTCGATAAAAAACGCATCAACGGGTTGTAGGCGATTACGTCTGAGTGATACGTTGCGATCAGTCTTGTTTTGGGGTGCGAAAGCTTGTACAAAAAAACGTTTACTTCGGCCCACGGGTTTGGCATGTGCAGATGTATAACATCTGGTCGCAAGCGTTCGAGGACCGGACCAACCGGCCGCGTCAAAGGCGCGTTCATAATGGTTGAGATTTTAGGCAGCCGCACAACCTTTACCCCGTTTTCCACGTGCTCGGAGTATTTTTTTATTTTTGCCGCGCAAATAACATGAACGTCGTGGCCTGCGGCAAGCGCAGCCTTTGAAATCGATCTTGTGTAGGACTCTATACCGCCGTTGCCTGAAAAATATTTGGTGACGTGCACAATTCTCATTTAACCACATCCAACGTTTTCAGGTAATCGTTTATTTTTTTTTCCAGCATACCACCAGCGCTCGGCACCGAGGACGCAGACGCCTTTTTTACAGCGTCAGGAATTGTTTCAATGTCACGCACGCACACGGCCTTGCCATCTTTCTCCATGGCGTCTGCCAGGTCAAGCTGGTGATCGTCGGTATGTTCGTGAAATTTTTTCAGACGCGGCACTATAACAAGATGTTTTTTGTTTTTCAGCGCATTGATTATGCTCCCTGCGCCGGCATGGCAGATTATGATATCCGCTGTTTTGTAAAGTTCTTCGAATTTATCAGAACCTACGAAGCGGTAAAATTCGCAACTCTTTGGTTCATATTTACTGTTTCCTGTCTGCATTACGACTTTATCCTTTATAGCGCCCCTTGCAACGAGCTCGTCCACGGTTTTTACCAACCTGTCGAAAGGATCTTTGTGCGTCCCTACGGTAACGAAAATCAAAAAACCCCACCCCAATACCGAGTTTTCTTGCCGTACATGGTAACCATGTCCGGCCATTGGACAAGGAAAACGTCGGAGAATGGGTACAATAAACGGCCTGACCACGATTTGCTTTTCACCCGGCAATAACTTTCAATGTACACCAATTTTGCGCCCAGAAGCTTTCCTATAATGCTCGCAGGAATCGCTGCGCCTGCACCGGTTGTTATAATGACGTCCGGCCGCTCGTTAAACATTATTTTCAAAGAGCTTATTATATTTTTCACGAGCCCTACAGGGTTGCGACCAGTGTCTTCTACAAAATAAACTTTTTCTTTTTTAGACAAATCCTCGGTGTCCTTTCTTTTCACGGTTACAAAGAATGTTTCGTATTCGCCGAACGATCCGCGGATCTGCATTAATTCGGTGATATGCCCGCCAGCCGAGGACGGCAATGCTATTTTCATCTTGCACCACGGCCTACGCCTCTGTATATGAAAAGCTTTCTTGCGGCGCCGATATCGATTATGTGCCTCGAATCAACGAGACAATTGTTCCTTAGATTTTTCTTTAACTCCTCGGGCGGTATCCTGAAAAATTCCTTGTGGTCGGTTAATATCACGCAACAGTCCTTGTTTTTTATTGCATCCTGCCATGTTTTTGTGATGGAAATCCCTTCAACATTTTTTACGAATGGGTCGTAGGCTTCGACAGAACCGCATTTTTTCTTCAATATGTCTATTACCCTGAGCGCAGGCGATTCGCGCGTGTCGTCTGTCTCACCTTTGAATGCAAGGCCAAGCGCCCCTATAGACGCGTCTTTTAAAGCGATGTTTTTTTCCTTTAACACAGCCTCTACCAAAGAAGCAACATGCTCGGCCATGACATGCCCGTTGATAATCCTAACCAGCTCAACAGATTTCAAGGAATTTTGCTCTATGCCAAGTTTTTTTGCCATGGCAAACATCGCAGTCACATCTTTCGGGAAGCATGAGCCTCCGGAGCCCGGGCCCGCCACCATCATACGAATTCGCGGGTCTGTGTTTGCTGTATTACGCACTTCCATAAAATCTATGCCGAGTTTTTCACAAATCTGGGCTATTATCTGTGCGTCCGATATAGCAGAATCAAGCAGATAATTCCAGACGAATTTTGAAAATTCGGAAGTTGCCGGGTATGATACAATAGACACAGGCACGCCAAGCATGTCAAAAACGCCCGCAGCTATTTCAGCGCTTTTTGTGTGGAATTTGTTGCCGCCAATCACGGTCGCTTCGGTTTTCAAACCTTCCAGCGCTTTACCCTCTTGCAGGCGCTCAGGGGCGTCGGCTAGGCCGAACTCCCCTAACTTCATACCCGAAGAATTTTCAAGCACGGGCAACAACACATTTTCGGTAGTTCCCGGGTTAACAGTACTTCGCAAAACAACTAGCGAGCCTTTTTTCATCGAAGAGCCGATGCTTTTCGCGGCGGCTCTTATCTGCGAGTCGTCGAGGAAGCCTTCCTGGGTAACAGGCGTGCCAACGGTTATAAAAATTATATCGCTCTTGGCGACAGCGTCTTCTACGTTTGTTGTCGCAACAAGATTTCCTTTTGAAACCGCACTTTTTACTAGATTATCCAGGCCCACTTCATAAATGTATGTTTTCCCCGCATTTGTGGTGTCAACTTTTTTCTGGTCCCGGTTGCACACGAAAACTTTCGCACCCAGATCAGCGTATAACGCAGCAAACGGCAGGCCAACATAACCGCCGCCAACCACGCATATAGTTACGTCCCCTTTTTTGATTGCGTCGGGTACATCCTTACGGTCAAGAGACAACACATTCATAAAATCAACTAGACTGGAAATATAGTTATAAATCGTCATTTATATATAGGTGAATCATGAACGGCTTGGAAAGGGATCTGGAAGAGATTAAAAATTCTCTGGGCACACTATCAAGGCAAGTGGGCGGAAATAATTTTCTTGTAACAGGCGGCGCAGGTTTTATAGGCAGCTGGTTCTGCGACGCGCTGATATCCATGGGCGGACGCGTTGTGTGTGTTGATAACCTTTCATCAGGCGACGAAAAAAACATAGAACATCTTAAAAGAGAAAAAAAATTCAAGTTCATGAAAGTGCCGGTGGAAAAATTCGAACCCGAGGAAAAATTCGATTTCATAGTGCACATGGCAAGCATCGCGTCGCCGCCGCTGTACCAGAAATTTCCAATAGAAACGCTGGACTCAGGCGTAATAGGAACAAAAAGAATGCTCGAGCTCGCTGCGAAACAAAAAGTAAAAAGTTTTTTGTTTACGAGCACAAGTGAAATTTACGGAAACCCGCCGGAAGAAATGGTCCCTACGCCGGAAAGTTATTACGGTTATGTTAACTCTTTCGGACCCCGGTCGATGTACGATGAAAGTAAGCGATGCGCCGAGGCGTATTGTTATTCTTACTGGAAACAATTTGGTGTTCCTGTTCGCGTGGCGCGGATATTCAATACGTATGGTCCGAGACTTGATACCAAAAACCCAACAGGTTACGGCAGGGCGCTGATAAAATTTGTTTATCTTGCAATTAACGACAGGCCAATCAATATTTACGGCAATGGCGAGCAGACACGCAGTTTCTGCTACATAACAGACCAGGTTGCCGGGTTGTTGAAATTATTGCTTAAGACCGGCATAAATGGGGAAGTTTTTAACATAGGAAGCGATGACGAGGTAAGCATAAATAACCTCATAAGAGCCATATTGAGACTGACAAACTCTTCTTCGAAACTCATAAATACCAGGCCGGCTTACGATATTACGGACGATCCGACCAGGAGAAAACCGGACATAACAAAAGCCAAGAAAATTCTTCAATGGGGACCCAATATGGGCTTGGAAGGCGGCCTCGAAAAAACTATTCGGTGGGTAAAGGCCGGTAAAGATTGATGAAGGCGGTTTAATGTTTTGCGTAGTTACAGGCGGGGCGGGTTTTGTCGGATCCAACCTAGTAGAAAAACTTCTAACCGAGGGGCATAGTGTACGGGTTATCGACGATTTGAGCAGACCCGGTGGAAGGGTAATAGAAAATATGGAATATCTCAGACAGAAATTCGACGGCAAAGTAAAATCAAAGGAGCTGGAATTCGTAAGGAAGTCGGTGGCAAATTTTAGCGATGTGAAAAACAACATAAAAGGTGCGGACGCAATTTACCACCTTGCGGCGCAGACCGCGGTCACGACATCGATTAAAAACCCGGTTCACGATTTTTCTACAAATGCAATCGGCTCGTTCAACGTTGTTGAAGCGGCCCGCCAAGTCGCGGATAATGCCATACTATTGTACACATCAACTAACAAAGTTTATGGAAACATACATGGCATGAAGGTCGAAGAAAAACAGACCAGATACGAGTTCGAGGGCAGCAAATACAAGAATGGGATAGCCGAAGATTTTCCGGTCGATCCGGAAAGTCCGTACGGATGTTCAAAGTATGTTGCGGATGCGTATTTTGTGGATTATTACAGGACATACGGCTCCAAGACGATTGTCTTCCGCTGTTCGTGCATGTACGGCGAGATGCAAAAGTCTCTTGAAGACCAGGGCTGGGTAAGCTGGTTTGTGAGCAGGATATTGAATGACAAAAAAATAACTATATTCGGCGACGGCAAACAGATCAGAGACATACTTCACATCAAAGACGTCGTGGAAGCCATCGAAAACGCGACGGGAAAAATATCGGCCACAAAAGGCCAGGTGTTCAACATGGGCGGAGGAAAAGATAATGCGATATCGTTGTTGGAACTTATGGAATTCGTACAAAAGGAGACCGGGAAAAAGCCTGTATACGAGTTCGGCGAGTGGAGACCAGCCGACCAAAAAGTCTACATAAGCAACACAGGAAAGGCGAAAAAAATATTTGGCTGGCAGCCGAAAGTTTCCAAGGAGGAAGGCATCAGAAGGCAGATAAAGTGGGAGAGTACCAAATGAGAGTAATAATCACAGGCGCGGCCGGCCTTTACGGAGTTCATCTCGTAGACGCTCTTTTGAAAATTAAAACCGTTGAAAAAATAACCGGAATAGACGATTTCTCACGGAATTTCCTTTCCAAAGACCCGTTTATCAAACCTATCGACAAAAACAAATTTGGACTTCTGAAAATGGATTATGCCAACCTGGATAAAAAAACAATCGATAAAATCGAGCCGGATGTTGTTGTGCATCTGGCTGCGTCCGTTTCGATACCAGAATCTATAGACGACCCGTGGAAGTATTTCAACAACAACGAAAAGGGAACTTTCCAGCTGGCGCAAACATTATTGGCGTCCAAGACGCAACCTTTCCTGGTATATGCATCGTCGCCCGAAGTTTACGGCAATCCAAAATACGTTCCCATGGACGAAAACCATCCGTTAAACCCAACCAGTACGTACGCCGTTACGAAACTCGCCTGCGAAAAGCACTGCATGTCAATGTGGGAGTGGTACAAATATCCTGTGACATCGATAAGGAATTTCAACACCTACGGAGAAAATCAAAACATATGGGGTTACTCAGCTGTAATACCGGCATTCATAGACAGCGCCCTTAGGAACAAGCCGCTAACGATTGACGGCGACGGCAAACAAACCCGCGATTTCATGTACGTAACCGACGCGGTGAATGCGTATAAGATGGTTATTGAGAATCGTAGAGCGTCTGCAGGAGAGACGTTTAACATAGGAACGGGAAAAGAGACGTCGATCAATGACCTTGCAGACAAAATAATCAGCGCCACCAACTCAAAATCAAAGGTTACCTACAAGGAACCAAGGCCCGGCGACTTAAGAGCTTTACGGGCAAACATCGAGCACATAAAGAGCAGGATAGGCTGGGAACCGAAAACGAGCATGGAAAACGGGCTAAAGAAAACCATAGAATGGTACAAAGGGTTTGCAACGAAAACTCCTTGAGTTCTCGTGTATAGGAAATCATTGATTTCCTATATCTGAAATATTCTTTATATTTTAAACACCAGTTGTCTTCTTTATGCGGATACAGATAATAGCCCACAATACGAAATACTCGGAATACAGCCCGTACCGCTGGGACAGGATGCCTGGTTTGTTGGAGAAAAACAGGCATACAATCGACCATGTGTTGAAAAAGGACTGGAAAGATTTTTATTCAAGATACAAATCGTTTAAACCTGACGTTGTAATTTCCGCCGGCATGATAGGATTTTTTCCCACATTGTTGAAAAAACTAGGTCTGATTCGGGCCCCGATAATTCACGATTGGGTGGACGATTACCAGGATATAATGCCAAAGAAGTATAATAAAATATTGGTATCGTTTTTGGAGAAATTCATAATAAAGAATACCGATATCGTCACAACACAGAGCATGTACCGCGTGGAAAAGGCGCGTAGATGGGGTAAAGAGATAAAATTTTTTCCTCAAGGTGTGAATGACAATTTTGAAAACAGGAAACCGGTAAAACTAAAAGGCGCGTTTAAAATTTTATATTCCGGAACGATATCCTACAACAAGCGTGTGGACAGGCTGATAAAAGCCGTTGAAGGACTGGAATGCGAGCTATACATTATAGGCGAACGTGACAGAGAATTTAAAGAACGCGTCGGAAGCAATGTACATATGCTTGGTAAGGTTCGAAACAACAATTTGCCGCGTTACCTTAAGGCTTCCGATGTTTTGGTTTTAACAATGGATGCTGACAGCACGCTTAAAATGTACGAATACCTGAAAGCGGGCAAGGTTATACTCGGAATAAAAGGCAAGTTGAATTTCGTATTGACCCATAACAAAAACGCATATTTAACAAACAACTTGAGGGAAGGCATAATAACGTTGATGAATAACAGGAAACTTATGAAAAGGCTTTCGTCAGGCGCGCGCAGATTTAAAGTACGCACGTGGCAAGAAGTGGGTAAAATGTATAGCGATTACATCACAAAAGAAGTAAACGGAAAGAGGGAAAGATAATGTGCGGCATCGCAGGTTTCGTAGGGTTAGAGGATAAACAACTAATCAAAAAGATGTGCGATATAATCGCATATCGCGGTCCTGACGATTCCGGTTACCACATGGACAAAAACGTTTC
>JACQNY010000134.1 GCA_016202795.1 Candidatus Aenigmatarchaeota archaeon | reverse complement strand
CCCCTAGCAACATTTTTCATTGCAATGAATGTAGTCTAATACTACGACCTTTAGGTCGTTTATAATATGCTACATTCTTGCAATAATACTGCGGTCTAAAGTCCGCAGTATTTATTCTGATAAAGAATCAAAAAAGAAACATCTAAAAAGAAAAAATTGTTATTTTTTACTTAGCACCCGCAGCAGTCGGCGGCCTTCATGCCTGAGCCGCAAGAGCACATTGCAGAAGACATCTTCTTGCCGCCCTTTGCCGCTTTCGCCTTAGCCGCCTTAGCCCTCTTCTTTGCCATGTTGCGCCACCTCTTTTTGTCAAATATTTTTATGTATCTATATCAGTTTCGGCTACTTAAATGAAACTCACTTATAAACTAGCTCCACTTGGCAGTGACAAATCAACCAGCGTCACTGCATTACACGTGTTATTTCTGCGTACTGCGCATCGTTTTTCTATTCACCTTATAAATTTCAGAATCATACCCACCTTTTAATGCGCAGCTTTGAAACACTGGATGAAATAAGGTTCGGTGCAAAAAGAATCCGTATATCGGATGAAGCATGTGTAATCCGCTACACGCCGCTGCATAACTATCGCAGCGTATGGTCAAAAAAGCCGAACGAAGAGAAAATTACGAAGACAATAAGACGTGCATATGCGAAAACAAAATGGAACTCGAACATTGGCAGACCTAACGCGCGCTGGTGCGATGACGAAGCCCGCCGAACAGAAACAGGTTGGGAAATACGGTACGGCTTCGGGGTAGCGTATTACATGCGTGATTAAATAGTTTTTGTAAAAATTATTCAAATGGGTTCAGCAGAAGCTTTTCATTACAAGGGTGTTACAGTTTTGGTCGAGCTGGAAAAAATAAAATATACCTTTCGCCCACGCATCCGCCAGAAAGAATACGAAGAGAGGCGGAAGCAATTGGACTTGGCTATGTTTTAGTTCATAGAAAAAGAGGAGAATTGCCGTCTTTTGGAGAGGCGAGACAAGTCGCAGCACATTTGTTGATGCCGCGAACTGCATGCGGAGACGTCAAATCCAGAAGTGCAAGGCAGCTAGCAGAAGAAGCCAACGTCACGGAAGAATTTGCCCGGTATAGAATTAGCCTAGACATACAAAATCAGTAACATTTTTCTCCAATTAGTTTATTATCACACTTTTTATATTCACCATTTCAAGCAACCCGTACCTGTCTAGCTCCCTGCCTAATCCGCTTTTCTTCGTCCCGCCGAAAGGCATTCGTGGGTCGCTCCTTACGTTCTTGTTCACATAGACGGCGCCGGAATTTATTTTTCTTGCGAACGCCTCTCCCCTGTTCCTGTCATTTGTCCAGACGGACGCGCCTAATCCGTATTCCGTATCATTCGCAATCCTTACTGCATCCTCCTCGCTTTCCGCAATAATAATGGGAGCAACAGGCCCGAACGCCTCTTCCCTGCACACCGTCATCTCATTAGAAGCAGAGACAACAGTCGGCTCAAAGAAGTAGCCTCTTCTTTCCAGACGCTTTCCGCCCAGAAGTATTTTAGCGCCCTGCCTGACGGAAGCTTCCAACTGCTCCTCAAGCCTTTTCCTTTGTTCTTCCCTTGCCAGCGGCCCCATGTCCGTCTCCATTTCAAGCGGGTCGCCGACTTTGAGGGCCTTCGTTTTTTCTATGAATTTTTCCTTAAAAGCATCCGCTATCTCCTTAATGACAATAAGCCTCTTCGCAGCTGTGCAGGACTGGCCGCAATTAAGGAATCTTCCCCTGACTGCCCCTTCTACGCATTTGTCCATATCGGCGTCCTCCAAGACAATGAAAGGGTCGCTGCCACCAAGCTCGAGAATAACCTTCTTTAAGTCCTTCATTGCAAGCTGTGCAATCTTTGCCCCAGCCTCAACGCTTCCGGTCAGGGAAACAGCGTCAATTTTTGACTCGATCAATGCCGTGCCAGTTGTAGAGTTGCCGATAACTGCCTGAAAAACATTTTCAGGAAAACAGTCCGCAACAAGCTGCTCGATAAGCAGCCCGCCAGAATTCGGCGTCGTGCTTGACGGCTTGACAAGCTGCACATTGCCCGCAACCAAAGAAGGGGCGGCGAACCTGATTATCTGCGAAGCCGGAAAATTCCATGGCATGACGGAGCCAACAATGCCAAGCGGCTGGAATGATATGTAGCTTTTCTGGAACTCTGTCTTTATTTTTTCGTCCTTTAGAAGCTTCCTAGCGTGCTTGCCGAAATATTCGCATATGGCTGCGCATTTCTCCGTTTCAGCTACCGATTCCTTCAGCGGCTTGCCCATCTCTTCTGTTATAGATTCGGCAAGCTGCTGCTTCTTTTTCAGCAGCCGTTTTCCAAGCTTCTTGAGCAGCTTTGAGCGCTCGCCTATGTCGGTCTCCCTCCATGTCTCGAACGCTTTGCGCGCTCGCAATACTTTTTCATCCACAGCAGCCCTGTCTGATATTTCATATTCTGCTATAGGTTCTTCAGTGGCTGGGTTTATAGTAGTGAATTTCATTGAACCACCAGACAAGCAGAATACTATACCTACATTTCTATACTTTAAAAATGTTGAAACAGTACGATTGTCATGATTCTCATCACAGGCGCCAGCGGATTTGTTGGCAAGCATCTTGTCGCAAAGCTGGAGCCGAAAAATAATATTCGCTGCCTAGTAAGAAATACCACCAGCAAAGACGGGCTTGAAGGATGCGACTTGGCATATGGCGACATAACCGACTGCGAATCGCTGCTCAAGGCGACAAAAGGAGTCGGTGCGGTTATTCACTTGGTAGCGGCTCTGGGTGCAGCAAGTTACAGCGAGAATTATAAAGTGCATGTAGAAGGCGCGAAAAATCTTATAGAGGCCTGCAAGCTCAACGACGTCAGGAGAATAGTGGTCGCCAGCAGCATCGCAACGCTCGCAGAAAGGAAGAGCGATTACGGCATTACGAAGAAAATAGCTGACGAGCTTTTTCTGGCATCCGGGCTTGACATTACAATACTCAAGCCAGACTTCATCTACGGAAAGGATGGTAAAGGCTTCAGGAAACTGGTCGATGTTATCCAAAAGCAGAGATT
>JACQNY010000013.1 GCA_016202795.1 Candidatus Aenigmatarchaeota archaeon | reverse complement strand
TTAATGCGGGAGTAGCAAAGCCTGGCCAAATGCGCAGGACTTAAGGTTCGCTTAAGTGTGGATTGCTTGGCGCAATATGACATATTAGATATCCTGTGGGTTAGAGACAAAATGAAGCAGTTGCGTACAAAACAGCAACTGCTTCGGTCGGCCAATCCCTTCGCCAGTTCGAATCTGGCCTCCCGCAATCTATTTTTTTTAAAAAAACAAACCGCAGAAGAATTTAAATCTTTAAAATTCCAATAAAGTTGTGTGCGCAAACTGGGTGCGTTACGGCGACTTTTCGGAATATGATGGCGCGCCCACCGTTTTTCTCGACCAGAACGTTGCGTGCAAATTGGTAGCCCGTAAACTGTTTGTCGGCGGCATACGGGTGGCAAGGGCTATGAAAATTTCTATCCCGGATAAAGAAATAATGAGGGACGCCCACAGGTACGGGGCATTGATACTGACAATGGATCCTGATTTTGAAATGGATGAAAGCGCATTGGTATTACCGCCAGAAATCAGGCTGCGAAAAGACTCGGATAGTTTGGTCTTGGCTGCCATGTATGTCCACGGTCGCACCAAAGAAATTCCGTCTTACCCCAACGGGCACCATTTAAACGCTGCTGACAGGGCTTTGGCCGAAGAAGCGTATTGGGGAAGGCTGAATAAACTAAGAACGCGTTTTGCAGGCGGTTGAAATGACATACTCGCACAACGATCCGGCTTACTTTGCCTCTGTAGCTAGGCGTGCAAGGCTTCTGCAAACGGCTGTAGGGGATAATATCGACGATGTCCCCATAGGCCTGATAAATAGGATGATGGATTTGACAAAGCAGGCCGATGAGCTGGGGAGGCATTTATCGAATGGCGGTTACAAACGAAACACCGGAATGACACCGGCCTTTACACTCGCAGAATTTTTCATTGAAGCTCCTGTTTTGAGGCGTATTCGTTATTCGTAGAACTTTTCAGTATTATTTCCCTTTCTTTTCGCGCGACAGCTTCCTTAACGCGGTTTAACGCGTCCAATTCCACGGAAATCGAATCGATCCCGGATTCGATTAATTTTTCGACAAAACCGTTGTCGCGGGACGGCGCTTCGCCGCAGATTGAAGTCTCCACACTGAAATTTTTGCAGCGCCCGATAACGTATTTGATTAATTTCAATATCGCAGGCGTGTTTTCGCGGTACAAACTGGAAATTTTTTCGTTGTTCCTGTCCACGCCTAAGACGAGCTGCGTCAAATCATTGCTGCCAAATGAGATAAAATCGATTCCCGCTTTGCAAAAATCGTCTATTGTTAAAGCTGCCGAAGGCACTTCGACCATTATGCCGATCTTGACTGTGGACGGTAACGACAATTGCTGGGCCAATTGCTTTGTTTTAATTAATTCTTCGACGTATGCGATAAAGGGAATCATGAAATGAATATTGTTCAAACCTTGCTGATGCAACGTTTTTATTGCGTTCAATTCGCACACAAGAATTTCCTGTTGCTCCAAGCTTCTTCGTATCCCATGCGATCCGAGCATCGGGTTTTGCTCCGCCGGTTCGTTCTCGCCCCCGGCCAGATTTTTAAATTCGTCAGTGCGCGCATCAAGCGAGCGGTACCATACGGGCTTTGGGTACAACGCTTTCGCAATAATTCCGAGCTTTTCGATTATCATGTTTGTCAACTCTTCCGGATTTTCTTTTGCTAGATGTATCGGATGTTTGCCGCTTTCAGTAAGCATGTGCTCTGCACGCAACAATCCGACGCCATCCGAATTAACAGCCTCGTGCGCGCGTTCCGGAAAAGCCAAATTAACCTTTATTTTTGTGGCCGTGATCAACGATTGCGCGTTCTCTTTATACTCTTCCGCCGCAGGCTGTTTTGTTTTTGCAACGCCTTTGTATATTTTACCCGCCGACGCGTCAACGGTTATGATGTCGCCGTCATGCAGTTTACGCGTCGCCTCTCTTGTTCCGACGACACACGGTATGCCAAGTTCACGCGAAACTATTGCCGCATGTGACGTCAATCCGCCCGTGTCTGTTATTATCGCGGATGCTTTTTTCATTATCGGAACCATATCAGGCGTCGTCATTTGCGTGACCAAGACATCTCCTTGGTTTAATTTCGAAAATTCGGATATGCCGCCGATTTTTTTCACGTTACCTGTCACAAAACCCGGCGACGCTGGCGATCCTTGCAAAATAACTTCTTCGTCCAGCATTTCTTTGTTAATTTCAACTTTTTCCTTTCCCAGCGTGGTTATCGGACGGGTTTGTACAATGTATAATTTATTCCGCTCCGTACACCATTCAATGTCCTGCGGCGAGCCGTAATGGTTTTCAATTTTTTCGGCCAGCAACACCAATTCGGATATTTCCTCCATGCTGAGAACCTGGGCTTCGATTAACTCAGGTAAAACGGGCTGGAC
>JACQNY010000130.1 GCA_016202795.1 Candidatus Aenigmatarchaeota archaeon | reverse complement strand
GTTATGGTAAAGGTAAGCAGCATACGGTTCAACGAGAAATCCGTTGCGGTTTTAAGCCCCTTGGAAAATGACGTGATAAAAATCCTCTGGAAGCGCAAGGAGATGCGCGTGCGCGATGTTTATTCTATTCTCAGGACGAAACGAAAGGTCGCGCTGACCAGCATTGCCGTGATTCTTGACAGGCTGCATGAAAAAAAGATCGTGGCGCGGAAGATTGCAATAGGCAGGGGCGGAGAGCACTATATTTATTCCTCTTGTTGCAGCCAGCAGGACTTCGAGCAGTCGGTAATAGACAAGACTGTTAACAGGCTCATCGACAAATTCGGACCTATTGCTGTTACTTACTTTAACGAGAGATTTTCAAAGCGTGATAAAGAATGAAGTAGTGCGTGGTGACTGAAAATGATTGGGTGCTTCATGGGTTTCCTGGTCGACATCGACAAGCTGGTGCTTACAGCTTTCTCGCTGTCTTTCGCTATAATATTTCTGTATTCTATAAAAAAATTCAACCTCTCCACGAAATTAAAGGTCGGCCTCATTTACGGGCATTTTATTTTGCTTTTCTTCCCACTGGTGCTGTTAACGACCGATTTCGCATGCGGCGCTATGTGCATGCCCTGTGGCACTGACACACTAGCGATGGCAACATACGCTCTGCCATCGGCAATATTGCTAGGAACGCTTGCCGGGTTCGTGGTTATTCCATCATTCTATATGTTCTCAAACAAGAGGCAGATGGAAAATACGGAGATTGTTTCGTTCGTAAAGAGATACGCAAAAAAGCTGAAAATAATGATGCCCAAGATATACGTGGTTGATAAGGCAAAGCCTGTTGCTTTTTCGTTCAAGAGCTTCCGCTCGGCTATATTCGTTTCTATCGGGATGATGGATATACTCAGCAAGAAAGAGCTGCAGTCAGTAATATTGCATGAAATGGCACACTTAAAGCAAAAATCCTCTATGCTGAAAGTATCTTCATCACTGCTCCGGATGTTTTCGCCTCTTTCGCTGCTCGCTAGATTCCACCATGACACAGGGAAGGAAGAGCTTGATGCTGATAATTTTGCAATCAAGGTGCAACGCACGCCCAAATACTTAGATTCTGCCAAAAGAAAAATGAGAAACTATAACTAATATGGCGCATATACAGAAGCTGTTTTCTTCACACTTGCCACGACGCACCTCATGCACCCTTCTACGGCACGAATGCCCATAGAACGATAAATATACATTCGGGATAATTATTCTTATGCAACGCTTCTGGGAAATCGATTTCTTCCGCGGACTAGCTATTGTCCTGATGGTTCTCTTCAATTATGCGTTCACCCTCGACTATTTTCACATCTACGCAGCAGCAGAAGGCTGGCTTTTCTGGTGGCTGTTCCCGCGAATAGTTGCTGGGATGTTTATTTTTATAGCAGGAGTCGCGCTGACAATAAGCTATTCAAGAAGAAAAAATAAACAGCACCATACCAAGAGGGGCCTGAAGGTATTCGGGTGGGGCTTAATCATAACAGCAGTAACATGGGCTTTTGCGCCAGCGGTTACTGTATGGTTCGGCGTGCTGCACTTTATCGGGCTTTCTATAATTTTGTCGCTGTTGTTTGTAAAATTAAAACCGGGGCGTATTCTTGTCGTTGCATCGATTTTTTTGATTGTCGGGATATACCTGAACTCACTCGCGTTCGATTTCCCATGGCTATTATGGCTCGGCTTAACGCCTTCAAGCTTCTCAACACTAGATTATTTCCCGCTATTTCCATGGTTTGGGATATTTGCTATCGGCATGGCCCTCGGAAAGAAACTATACAGAAACGGAAAGCGCAGGTTCAAGATAAGAAAAGAGCTATTCGCTCCGCTTAATTTTCTCGGCAGGCACTCGCTTTTCATTTACCTGCTTCATCAGCCGGTCCTGCTGGGTGCGCTATATGTATTAGGATTATTTTAATACGTTACGTCTTTAATTATAGTTATGTCGAAAGAAATACCTTCGTATGATATTATTGTGATAGGAGGCGGCGCTGCAGGCCTGACTGCTGCAATATACACGTGCAGGAAAAAGCTGAAGACGCTCATCATAAGCGTAGACATCGGCGGCCAGACGCTCCTAACAAATCACATAGAAAATTACCCGGGCTATTTTAATGATACCCCTGGCTACCCGAGCGGACCAAAACTCATGCAAACATTCGAAGAACAAGCAAAATTTTTCGGTGCGGAATTAATTTTCGGAAAGGCAAAAAAGTTGGAAAAAATAAATAATGGTTTTCGCATAACGCTTACAAACGGTGAACAATACGAATGCAGAG